>JBOFIW010000001.1:0-2087 GCA_051650365.1 Vibrio sp.
GGTACATCACGAATACTATCGAGCACCACAGTCGCCAAGGCTTCACCTTGCTCGGTCACGGGTTTACCAGTGCGCACCAAAATCTTAGTGCCGACGCCCGCCGCTTCCGCCGCCATCATATCTTCCGCTTTGTCACCGACCATCACCGAATTGGCCATGTCGATCTTGAGGAAATCACGCGCAGAGAGGAACATACCTGGCTTTGGTTTACGACAATCACACTCTTCTTTGTATTGCCCAATACCGTGTTCAGCATGGTGCGGACAGTAATAAATACCATCAAATTCAACGCCATTATCGGCAAAGTTCCAGTCCATCCACTGGGTTAGAGAGATGAAACGCTCTTCACTAAATTTGCCACGCGCAATTCCGGACTGATTGGTGACCAACACCAATAGATAGCCCATGCGCTGCAAAGCCGCAGTCGCTTCAAATACACCTTCAATGAATTGGAAATCGTGCTCATCATGCACATAACCATGATCGACGTTGATCACGCCATCACGATCCAGAAATACGGCTGGTTTTGCCAAAATGCTATCTCTTTCAAGTCACTTTACGCGAATTATTGCACGCTTTATTTTTTTCATCACTATCTAATTACTTTCTCATCTAACCAGTTATACCCATTTAGACGTCTAGACGTAAAAATATCTATTGACTTAAACTCAGCAAGCCAATAGCATCGACTACTAATTGACAAAGAGGCCAACAGATTATTCTGCCTCTCGCAGTACAGGGTTGCACATGATTGAGATTAAAAGCGTAAATAAGGTGTTCTATCAGGGGGATAAAGAAATCCACGCCCTGAAAGACATCAATTTATTGATTCCACAAGGCACAATTTTTGGGGTGATTGGCTCATCCGGTGCCGGAAAAAGTACGCTGATCCGTTGTGTCAACATGCTGGAAAAACCGACCAGCGGCCAAGTGATTGTAGATGGCGTTGACTTAACCACGCTCAGCAATCAACAGCTTTGCGCTGCACGTCGTAACATCGGCATGATTTTTCAGCATTTTAATCTGCTTTCTTCACGTACTGTGTTTGAAAACGTGGCTCTGCCGCTCGAATTAGCGAGCAAGCCGCAGCAACATATCGAAGCCAAAGTGACAGCGTTACTGGCACTGGTGGGACTCGCTGAAAAACGGGATAGCTACCCAGCCAATCTTTCTGGCGGCCAAAAGCAGCGTGTGGCGATTGCACGGGCTTTGGCAAGCGATCCCAAAGTGCTGTTGTGTGATGAAGCGACTAGCGCGCTGGATCCAGCGACAACTCAGTCGATTCTGGAATTGCTCAAAGAGATTAACCGTAAGCTTAACCTGACCATTTTGCTGATTACGCATGAAATGGATGTGGTGAAAAGCATCTGTAATGAAGTCGCGATCATTGGTGGTGGTGAGCTGGTTGAGAAAGGCACGGTCGGCGATATTTTTGCTCACCCAAAAACCGAGTTGGCGCATCAATTCATCCGCTCAACCTTGGATTTGTCGATTCCAGAAGATTACCAAGCTCGCCTGCAACCTTCTCGCGTAGCAGGCAGCTACCCTCTGGTCCGTTTGGAATTTACTGGAGCTACAGTAGATGCGCCACTGATGACGCAAATTGCCCGTAAGTACAATATTGATGTCAGCATTCTTAGCTCAGATCTCGATTATGCTGGCGGTGTGAAGTTTGGCATGATGGTCGCTGAAATTTTTGGTAATGCTGACGATGATGAAGCCGCGATTCGTTATCTGCGTGAAAACAACGTTAAAGTAGAGGTGCTGGGTTATGTCCTTTAATACGATTGCACAATGGTTTGCGCTCAACAGCGACCTACTCTTAACAGCCACATGGCAAACGCTATACATGGTCGCTATTGCAGGTGTAGTGGGTTTTGCACTGGGAATTCCACTTGGGGTTATTTTGCACACCACCAAAAAAGAGGGATTGCTGGAAAACCTACCGCTGAACCGTGCGCTCGGAGCCATTGTTAACATTGGCCGCTCAGTACCTTTTTTGGTGTTGATGGTTGCGATTATTCCTGTCACCAAACTGATTGTCGGCACTTTTATCGGCACCACGGCAGCCATTGTGCCTCTCACCA
>JBOFIW010000002.1:0-7254 GCA_051650365.1 Vibrio sp.
GGCAATTTCTAATGCAGTATTCAACGCTAATGTCGATGCACCACACCCACCTTTAGTATTGATAAAAAGATGTAATTCTCCCAATTCACGATTGGATAATTTTGCTTCAGCCACATTTTTCAACAAGGGGAATAAATCATTCATCATCGCGCAATCGGAGATAAAATCAGCAGCACCTAACCTCAAAGCAATTTTCAGAGCACCACTGTCATTTTCATCACCAAACACGATCAACGAGGCTTCAAAGTCCTCACTCGGTGCTTCATAGTCCTGTAACACCATGATTTTTTGTGCCCAGTTCGGACCCGTTTCAACAAAAATGAGATCCGGCGGATTTAGGTTGCTCAAACTCACCACATTCACGTTTTGCAGAGAAATAAGGTCAAAACTCACATTACGGCACAACTTGAGCTGTGCCCCAATATGAAACTGAAAGCGTTCGCTACTCGTGAGCACCCAAATATGCAAATGGGTCTTTAAGAGAACATAGCTGCTCCCTTCATTATTCAAATTAAGCTTCACCGCCTCTCCCATATTGCGCCCTCTAGCAGTCGTTTTGGGAACCATCAGTATCGTTTTTGGTTGGTCTTACAATGCCTAAACTTTCAACAGGTAAGGTTGTTTCAAATTCAGGAATAATAACTAACCCTTTGTTGCCTAAGAAGTTAAGGACAGACACAAACTGAAACTGATAATTAATGACTCTAGCCCTGACGTATTTTATGGTTACGAAAACATCGTTATCAGTGACATCCCCACTCACAGTTCCTCCGTTGGCGTCAAGATACTCAATCACAAGGTGCTGATCGGAAAAATTACTTGGCAAACTATTGGTGATCACTGTTTCTTTTATATTTTGCTGAGCAGCTGAGGTGACATAGCATACTGTGGCTAAACGAGCCGCTTTACGGGTGGCTTCGTTAATCATCTGCACAGAAAACATGTAGTAACCAATCGAGAACATGGATAAAAAAATCAACATCAAAACCGTGGATACCGCAGTCAGTTCGATCACTGCTAATCCGTGTGTATTTTTTAGTGTTTTTCCACTTTGTTTGATCACAATGCACTCCTCATCACCGAGGAGGCGTTAAAAGTAAAGCCAAGTTCAGTGTCCGTGAAAGGGAGCTTAGAAAAAGTGGGAATATATTGATAGGAGGCTGTGACTGTGACCCATCCACCACTATGCGTCACTGTAATATCGTCAACGGTGAGGTTATTCAAAATGGTATAACTGCCACCCGATACCTGACCATGCAGAACCATATTTTTAATTTCTGCTTCATTGGCAATTTGGTCATAAGAAATTGTTCCATAAACATTATTGACAGCAAAACGCGCACCGTTTTGTACGGCTTTAGCCAAGGTGTTGTACTGAGTATACATATGGCCAATCTCTAACATGCCGACAAGCAAAATGAGTATCACTGGTAAAGTTGCGATCATCTCAACAGCAGCAAAACCTTGTTGATATTGAAAACGAGGGGGAAAGGTCATGGTTAAGCTCCCCCATTATTCGGATCTTTATAGAGAATGATTTTATAGGGGCCATTATCGGAAGGTGTATTGCCAATTGAACCATTTTCTACCGTACACGAATCCACAAACTCACCAAACACAATCTGCCCACCACTCGCATTGTTGGTGGGAACTGGTTGTAAAAGGAAAAAACACCCTATTTCAAGCACAGAAAAAGAACTCGCCCCGCCACTTTTTCCATCACAATCCATAATGGGAATGGGCAGTACTCTACGCCAAGGTTGCCCGCCAGCTTGACAACTCCCTGAACGGTTGTCAGCAATACAAGTTTCTGTTTTCGCTTTGTATTTGGCATAAGTGAGATCATGCGCATAGTCATAAATAACATTCCCATAGCTATTCAATCGGGCTTGGGTGTTCGGCAAGTCAGTCACATAGTCGGAAGGGTAATCATGGCTCGATATTCCCCCTTGATAAATGCCTAGCCGTGAATTCGCACCTTGCCCAACAGGGCCTGTAGCTACCCCTGTTTGAGTATGAATATTGCTACCAATCTGTACGGTACCTTCATACCCCCCAGCTAAGGCATCGCGTACCGTGTCGGCACCGGAACCAAAATCTAATAAGTGGAAATTACCCGCGCCCATGTTTGACAACGTACTATCCCCTACTTTTAGTACATAAATCACCCCCTTATCGTAACCATAAATACCGTTACTATTGTCACCTTCACACACCCCTATCGGCACTACATTACTAATGGTGTTAATGCTAGAGCTGGGGCCAGCAACCGCCGCCGCAGAGATTTGTTTTGCTATGCCTAGTGCTTGCATAAAGAAAACAGCCAGACTGAGATCATCCATAGAAATACGGACATAAATATCGTCCGTTGCATCAAAGCTACCATCTGGAAAATGCAGGGGATCATTAGAGTAGCTAATACCGAAGCTGGCCGAATCCATATCTAGCTCTCTGTTACCTAAGGCATTCTGCATTGAGGTGAGTGTGGATTTTGCCGCAGCCGTGGCACTCTCAGTATCGTGTGTGGCGTCAGCGACCATTGCCGCCGCTAGAGCCGCAGCATCAACCGCATTTTGAAGTTTGGTTCTATTTGTTACTTGATGTGTTACATCAATGGCTATCGCCGCCATAATGATCAAACTAACCATTGCTAGCGTAACTAAAATAAGAACTAAACCTTGCTGGTGACGTCTGCCTCTGAGAAGAGAGAAAGTACCCATAACACATCCTTAATGGCGATTACTTCATGCCATCAATCACTTGGCTGTTATTACTCGACATGCTTTCCGGTTTTTTATCGAGGTAAACCTGATAAGCACTATCCATTTTGTCGCCACTGCCGTAAGGAATAATGTCTCGGTTCTCCTGACTTGCTTTCAGATTATAAGTTTGTTCTGTTTTAAGTTTAGCTACCGATTGGCCCATCGGTGCATCATTTGCACATCCAGCGACTAAAACAAAAATGAACAGCAGAAATAACCTCTGGATCTTCATCTTTCTCTCCTCATAAATTATGACCAAATTCACCTTCTACCCCTCCATGACCAGCTTGAAAGAACTCAGGCTCTGCCGAAGTGTTCACCTTATGAGTCGTGGGAGAGTCTGCAATATAGGCACCTTCACCTAACAAGTAATATTTAAGATCACTGGGTGCTACAAAGGCATCAGTAGGTAAGGTAATTTTGCTGCGATCGATCGGCTTGGCTAAACGAGGGGTGACTAAGATAACTAACTCCGTTTCACCTGAAATAAAATTTTGACTGCGAAATAGTTGTCCTAATACTGGAACATCACCAAAGCCGGGCAGCTTACTGGTCACATCACGCACATTTTCACTCAGCAAACCTGCAATCCCTATGGTCTGCCCATCCGCTAGCTCTAGGGTTGATGATGCTGAGCGGCGAGTGATAGGGGGAATATAGTAACTGGCGTTTGTCCCACCCGGATTTAATGTCAAAGCATTCGAAGCGGCGATTTCACTCACATCCACCGCCAAATTAAGGTTGATCCGTTTATCACTTAAAATCGTGGGAATAAACTTTAACCCCACCCCATATTCTTTGTATTCAATCGTGACACCATCACTATCTGGCACGGGAATAGGGAATTCCCCACCGGCAAGAAACTCCGCTTTAGCCCCACTTAATGCCGTTAAATTTGGCTCAGCCAACACTTTGGCTACTCCATTCTCTTTGGCAATATCGAGAGCCAAAGTAAACAGCGTATCACCATCAATAAAGGTTCCTAACAGCCCCGTACTTTCAATGCTAGGAGCGTTAAAAACGGGCCCAACACTGCCCCCGATATCATCAATAATTCCCCCAGCGGAAGAACCACCCCAAGAGAAATTGCCATTCTTTTCAAAGAAGTGGAAATTAGAATCAAAGCGCCTTACCAAACTGCGTTGCACTTCCGCCACGGTGACCTCTAACATGACTTGCTGTGCACCACCGATGGTCATTAAGTTAATGACTCCACTCTTTTCAACTTGGTTGTTCAACGAGGTGGTAGCTTCATCCGCTTGCTGGCCCGCCACATAAGTTTCCGCTACACGCAGCGCGATATTCATTTTCTCTTGTGTGCTCACCATGCCACTTAAAATCAAACGATTCTGCGCACTATGCACTTGTATGGGCTCTTCGGGTAAAAACTCATAGAGCTTCTGCTTTAAGCTATTGAGATCATGCGTTACTTCCACATTGAATGATTCAATCAAATTCCCATGGCTATCCCATGCCATTAAATTGGTTGAGCCAAGTTTACGGCCAATTAAAAACAGCTCATCAGATTTGAGCATTACAATATCCAACACCTCGGGATCACCGAGAGAAACACGTTTTGCCTTGCCCGCTAATTCAACAAAAGCAGATTTATGATGAGGAACAGCAACAACTTTCCCCGTTTTAACTGCGCCTTGGGCAGTAAAAATGCTCAAAGAGCCTAATGTAAGCACTAAAATCCATATTTTCATGCGTCACACCTTATTCTTTTACCTGAACCTTTGATGATTCCGTCCCTTTAATGATAGTGACACTCGGGGCGACATAACGGGGAGAGACGGCAGCCACTTTCTCCTCCGGCTCGTGGGGATTTCTTAATGTAAGCTGAATTTCACCTTTGCTCTGTGCACTTAATAGTTTCTCGGCCTGCTCAGGCGTCACTTCTAATGTCACAGCACGTACAATAATCGGCTTGTTTTCTGTACTTCTCGCCGTTTGATCAACGGCCAACACTTTGATGTCTTTCAATACAGTACTGGTCGTTGCAGAGCCTTTACTGTAAGAAACCGTATTCAACACATCCACACGATTACCAGGGAGCAAGAAACCCGCCACACCGATCACATCGTTGACACGAATGGTAATTGCCCGCATCTTCTCTGGAATTAAGGCTGCCAAAGCTGAACCTTCTCCTGCTGCGGTAAGTCTTTGTTGATAAATGATTTCTCCGGGGTAGATCGAACTTGCAACGATTTGACCAATCACCTGTTTCGGATCCGAAAATTGGGATGCATCACGCCACGATTTTTCGAGAAGTTTTGTCGTCAAATGCTGTGGTTCAATCACGCTACCCACTAGAATTTCAATGGCAGCAACAACTACAGGCTCTCTTTCCACCACTTCAACTTGTTGTTGAGGCGTCATTTGTTTATCCATCCACTGTTTAGCAAAAAAAACCGCTGCTAAACCAAACAAAATCGAGAGTAAAAAAAGCAATAAAATCTGGTTGCGTCTCATCGTGCGCCTCCACCTTTACCATCTGCGGTAAAGTAAACTTCCCATGCCCGGTCAAGGACTTGTTGAGTTATTACCGGTTCGGCCTCTTCAAATGCCACAATATCTCGACTAATCCCTGCAATGTCTTTCGGTAAACAAGGGTAATAGCCAACACCGTGTTTTTCATGCAACTCCGTCAAATGGTCAAGCAGACCAGAGGCTAAGCTCAATGACTTAGCCCTAGCCACCATTTGCCACAGTTCTTGATATTCTTCTTTTAACAAGGGATGAAATTGGATCTTGTAACCAAGACGACGTAAGAAAGCGGGATCACTGATTTTTTCTGGGTCTAAATTGGTAGAAAATGCTAACGTTAAAATAAATGGAATCGTGATTTGCTGACCATTGGGAAGGGATAAATAGTCATAGAAATACTCCATTGGCACAATCCAACGATTGAGCAATGTCGCTACGGGCATAGGTTGACGCCCCAAGTCATCAATAATGAAGATACCGTTATTCGCCATCATCTGCAGGGGAGCCATCCATACTCGATTATGCTGCGAATGATTCACTTCCAGCATTTCCATCGTTAACTCTCCCCCGACTTGAATACTTGGACGCTCACATAAAGCCCAACGCTTATCAAATTGATCTTTGAAAACAATCGACTGCTGGCCACTCTCCTCTTCCACTTTTTTATGATGCTGTGGGGTAAAAACTTTAATAATGTTACCTGCGGCATACACAGAATAAGGAATAAACACCGAGGTATTTAGTGAATTAAGCAGACGAGTTGCCACAAAGGTTTTGCCCGTTCCTGCATTGCCATATAACAACAAAGCACGACCTGAATTAATCGCCGGACCTAAAACAGACACCATTCGATGTGCACCGAGTACATCTCGAAAAGCGTGTTCAACATCTGCACGATTCACATTTCTCGCTCTCACATCTTGCGCTTTAACCACTTCGGCATATTCACTCACCGAAACAGGGCAAGGCCCAAGATAGGCATCTTTCACAAAAGCCTCATCCGCTGCTTGTGTCCCAGCCTCCGACAATGCATAAAGGATCCGAACACCGTGATTTACTTCGCCAAAAGCAACAGGATCCGATTGAAAAACCTCAATAAATGACTTTTTACGTAATACCGCTAAAACTTCATCAATAATATGGCTGTTTAACCCCATTAAACGAGTCAATGTCAGGAGATCAGATTTTGGATAGGCGGCTAGTTGTTTAACCAATAAATTTTCCACCACCACTGGTGGAATTTTTAATTGATTCCAAGATGTTGGCACCTTGGGGGGTGCAGCTTGGGGCATCAGTTTGTCTCTGTGTTTCGCTGTGGGTTCTGCGGCCATATCGCCCCCTGATAATTTTCATTCAAAAGTAATGAAACAGCGCCAACCCAATAACAACCGCAGGCGCAAATGGCATCGTCAGTTTTGCTTGCATTGCCCCCCTTGATTGAAGTGATGAAAGAATCGGAAGGTTGCCACTCATCGCTTGCTGTGAATAACGCCCTATCAATTGGCTTAGTGAATCCGGATTCTGCGCGTAATACAGCAACATAAATAACACCGCAACCATACCGGCAGAGACCGTGATCCAATAGGCGGCTTCCCCCATTTCTTTCCATCCAACGATCACGCCCACAACACCAAGCAATTTTACATCGCCCGGAGACAGGGCTCGAAAGTAATAAAGAAGTAAACCAACAAGAAAATAAGTCACTCCTGCCGCAAAAGAAGACAATAAAAATAGCAAGCCGTAAGTGCTAAATGAGTAAACACAAGCGAAAAGAGCAAGAGGGAGCAACCAAATATTCGGTATGCGATTGTCTCTAGCGTCATAGACAGCCACCACTAGTAAGCAGAACCATATCAAACTGTTTACTACCACTAGTCTCTCCCCCATCTCTGTTAAGAGATATTTCGTTAACTCAGCGCAGCTTCGATTTTACTAATGAGCTTAGTATCGTACTCAGTGAACAAGATACCGAGGGCTAGAGCCACAAGAGCCGCACCGACTA
>JBOFIW010000003.1:0-21884 GCA_051650365.1 Vibrio sp.
TGGAAGGAAAGCCCGTGGTTACGAAGATCCAGACTCAGGACCTGATGATCGTTTTTTAGATCGCGCGCAAGCAAGCCAAGGTTATCTAAGCTGCCGAATAGACCGTGGATCAGAACAACTGTCTGCCCATTGCCCTCTAGTTTGTAATTTAGATGTGCTGACATTTTATCTTATTAGTGATTGGTTTAACGTAGAGTCTCAGTAAAGATCTCGCTATAATCCCCGAAAGTTTAAACATAGAGATTGTGAAAAGCGAATGAAAACAATTGAGGTTGATGAGGATCTATACCGTTACATTGCGAGCCAGACTCTGCATATTGGTGAAAGTGCCTCCGATATTTTGCGTCGTCTTCTCAATGTGGATGGTAGTGAGTTAGCCACTGCTACACCTGTTGTTGAGCCAAAAGGCATTGTGGTGAGCAAAGATGCCGCGTTAGATACCAAAATTGATGGTGTTAAAGAAATGCGTTCACTGCTGATTTCCGATGAATTTGCTGGCCTGAAGAATGCAATCGACCGTTTTATGCTGGTGCTGTCTACTCTTCATCGCATCGACTCCGCGAGCTTTTCTGAAGCGACTATGGTGAAAGGTCGTAAGCGAGTTTATTTTGCTGACAATGAACAGACTTTGTTAGCCAGTGGGCAAACCACTAAACCGAAAGCGATTCCAAATACGCCGTTTTGGGTGATCACCAATAACAATACTAGCCGTAAGCAACAAATGGTGGAGCAGGTGATGGCACGCATGGGCTTCCCAAGCGACATTATTGAGAAAGTCACCCACTCTATTTGATTTTTGCTGATTGCAGCCAAAACTCTGATTCAATCCTCATAATGCGCAGCGTTACGCCGTTATTATGGGGTTTTATTTTATGTGAAATTTAAAGAAAGGATGTCACTATGGCTATGCACCCTCGTGCAGGAAAAAAGGCGCGACAGGAGGATCTCCACAATATCCCAGCGCTGGTTGCAAATTATTACCTACTCCAGCCAGAAGCTGGAAATATGGCGCATAAAGTCGAGTTTGGTACATCGGGGCACCGAGGTACTGCCGATAAAACCACCTTTAATGAACATCATATTCTTGCGATTGCGCAAGCTGTGGCAGATGTACGCCACGAACAAGGCGTTACAGGCCCAATCTTCATTGGCAAAGATACCCATGCGCTTTCTGAGCCTGCATTTAGCAGTGTGCTCGAAGTGCTTATTGCCAACGACATTGAAGTGATTGTTCAAGAAAATAACGGCTATACACCTACGCCAGGCATTTCGCACGCGATTTTAACGTACAACCTGAAGCATGCAGATAAAGCGGACGGTATTGTGATTACGCCTTCGCATAACCCACCACAAGATGGTGGCATCAAATACAACCCACCACACGGTGGCCCAGCAGAAGGTGAGCTAACCCAAGCAATTGAAGATCGTGCTAATGCTTACATCAGCAATCATCTTGCAGGTGTAAAACGCATACAGATTGCTTTGGCAAAGCAATCTGAGCTGCTCAAGCAAGTTGATTTGGTCAAACCATATGTAGACGATCTGGTTAATGTGATCGACATGGCGGCAATTCAAAAAGCCAAGCTCAAAATGGGTGTAGATCCACTGGGTGGCAGTGGAATTGATTACTGGCGTCAAATTGGTAAAGCTTACAATCTAGATTTAACGCTGGTTAGTGAAGCCATTGATCCAAGCTTCCAATTCATGTCATTAGATAAAGATGGCGTGATCCGCATGGATTGTTCTTCACCTTATGCTATGGCTGGTTTGTTGGCGCTGAAAGATGAGTACGATTTAGCTTTCGGCAACGATCCTGATTACGATCGTCACGGCATTGTTACGCCAAAAGGTTTGATGAATCCTAACCACTTCCTAGCGGTGTGCATTGATTATCTATACCGCCACCGTAAGGGGTGGGCAGAGAATGTTGCGGTAGGTAAAACGCTCGTTTCCAGCGCAATGATTGATAAAGTGGTTGCCGATCTAGATCGTGAACTGTGTGAAGTGCCAGTGGGCTTCAAATGGTTTGTAGATGGCCTGTACTCAGGTCGTTTTGGTTTTGGCGGAGAGGAGAGTGCGGGCGCATCCTTCTTACGTCAAGATGGTACACCTTGGTCTACTGACAAAGACGGTATCATTCTATGTTTGTTAGCGGCCGAAATTACCGCAGTAACAGGTAAGAATCCGCAACAATACTATGATGAGCTAGCGGCTAAGCATGGCGATTCTCATTACAGCCGTATTCAAGCGGTGGCGAATGGCCCACAGAAGAATGTGCTTAAGAAGTTGTCTCCAGAAATGGTTTCTGCACAAACCTTAGCAGGAGATCCGATCACGGCTCGTCTGACTCATGCGCCAGGCAATGGTGCGGCGATTGGTGGCCTGAAAGTGACCACAGATTACGGGTGGTTTGCCGCTCGTCCTTCTGGCACAGAAGATATCTACAAGATCTATTGTGAGAGCTTTAAAGGTGCAGATCACTTGAAACAGATTGAGTCTGAAGCGCAGCAGATTGTAAACCAAGTGTTTAAAGACGCGGGTTTATAATCAATTGTGATGAGATGAATAAGGGGCGATGATATCGCCCCTTTACTTTTATAACGCTTAAATATTCGGCCACTGATCAGGCACGATAAACCAGAACTTCCCTGATTCAGATTGGCAATGCATAAACCCTTCTACGTGTTCATTATAACGTTCAGAATCAGTTTGACGTCCCGTCAACCAATCTGCTTTATCAAGTTGATATAAAGGTTCATCAATTAAGTGTTGTTCACTCTGAAAACACCAATAACCTTGGATTTGGCTTGTATTGAGTGTGTAACCAAGGCAATCCGTTGGAATTGGCTCATCAGAGAAAGGATTAGTATAAAGACGACCTTGCATCAACAAATGCTGTGATGCCCCAGCCCAAAGAGGATGCTTTTCGATGAATAACGGATTTTGTGATAGCTGAAGCTGATGGTTAAGCATGTGATCAAGTTTGATGTCTAACCTATCATCTGGGTTTGGGCCATACCATAGCCCTTGATGTAGCAGATAGAACTTAATGGCAACTTCCCAATGCTCATATTGCTCAGTTTTGCGGTTTTTAGCTAAAAAATCTAATGAACCAACCGTTTTACCCTCATCAACTAACTGAATTTCTTCTGAAACGGCATTGTAAAATGGGGTTGCGGTGAATAATTGACCACAGAGATGCTGATAAAGAAAACCTAAGCGTGGATTCCCTTGGTAGTCAGGCCAACTATCTCGTGTTGTTTTGCTAAATGGCGCTTTGCCAACTAAAGGCGCTTTGGCTTGAAACAGGGCTGGGGTGCGATTCACCCAATCCATTAAGTGTTTTAACTCCATTTTATCTTCACCACTCTTTTCACATATTTCGACATTCTAGCCTGAAATTGCTATAACCACGCCATCTCTGTTGCTCAATGGATTACAAGATGAACAATTTACAGCTAGAAGCTTTGCTAAATGAGACATTGTCCCCACAGTTAATTAAAGATTATTGTCCTAACGGTTTACAAGTCGAAGGTAAAACGAAAATAAAACGAATTGTCACCGGTGTGACCGCTAGCATGGCTTTGATTGACGCTGCGATTGAGTTGAAAGCTGATGCTCTTCTGGTTCACCACGGCTATTTTTGGAAAGGTGAGCCTGAGGCGATTCGTGGTATGAAAGGTCGCCGTATTCGTGCCCTCATCCAAAATGGTCTTAATCTTTATGCGTACCATCTGCCTTTAGATATCCATCCACAATTGGGCAACAATGCGCAGCTCGCGCAGCGACTCGGGATCACCGTTGAAGGCGGTTTGGAAGGACATTCGCAATCGGTCGCTATGTTTGGACGTTTCTCTCAACCTTTAACTGGACAAGAGCTGGCAAACCGGATTGGGCAAGCGCTGAATCGCACTCCGCTGCATATTGCCCCTGAGCAAGACAAACCGATCGAAACCGTTGGCTGGTGTACCGGTGGTGGACAAGACTACATTGAGTTGGCAGCCAGCCATGGTTTGGATGCGTTTATTTCAGGGGAAATCTCAGAGCGCACGACGTATTCGGCCCGTGAGCAGTCAATCCATTATTTCTCGGCAGGACACCATGCTACCGAGCGTTATGGGATTAAAGCGTTAGGTGAATGGCTCGCGGAAAATCACGGCTTTGATGTCACCTTTATCGACATTGATAACCCTGTTTAGGGCAATAAAAAAGAGCGAGATTATCTCGCTCTTTTGGGCTTTAAGCTTCACGAATCAATAACTAGCTGCGTTCATGCAGAGGCGTGAAATCACGTAGTTTTTGACCTGTGTATAGCTGACGTGGACGACCGATACGGTTGTCTGGATCGCTGTGCATTTCATTCCAGTGTGCAATCCAACCAATGGTACGTGACATAGCAAAAATCACGGTGAACATTGAGATTGGAATACCGATCGCTTTCAGAATGATGCCTGAGTAGAAATCCACGTTTGGATAGAGTTTCTTCTCGATAAAGTATTCATCAGACAGAGCAATACGCTCTAGCTCCATTGCTACATCGAGCAGAGGATCTTGAATGTTCAGCTCTTTGAGCACTTCATGGCACGCTTCACGCATTACGGTTGCACGTGGGTCGTAATTCTTATAAACGCGGTGACCAAAGCCCATCAGACGGAATGGATCATCTTTGTCTTTCGCACGTCTTACGAATTCAGGGATTTTGTCGACAGAGCCGATCTCTTCCAGCATACGTAAACAAGCTTCATTTGCACCACCATGTGCTGGACCCCATAGAGAAGCGATACCAGCTGCAATACATGCAAACGGGTTAGCACCTGATGAGCCGGCCAAACGTACAGTTGAAGTCGATGCGTTCTGTTCATGGTCAGCATGTAGAGTGAAGATTTTATCCATAGCACGAGCAACGATAGGGTTGACCTCATACTCTTCACATGGTGTTGCAAACATCATGTGCAGGAAGTTTTCTGCATAGCTCAAATCGTTACGTGGATAGATAAACGGTTGACCAACCGAATATTTGTAACACATTGCAGCCAGAGTCGGCATTTTGGAAAGCAGACGATAAGCCGCAATTTCTCGGTGTGTGTCGTTATTGATATCGAGTGAATCGTGATAGAAAGCGGCTAACGCACCAACTACACCACACATGACAGCCATAGGGTGAGCATCACGGCGGAAACCGTGGAAAAAGCTCGCTATCTGTTCGTGTACCATGGTGTGACGAGTAACGATTTTCTTGAATTCTTCATATTGCTTACGATTAGGGGCTTCACCGTAAAGAAGGATGTAACAAACTTCCAAGTAATCAGCGTTATTGGCTAACTGATCGATAGGGTAGCCGCGGTGCAACAGAATGCCCTTAGCGCCATCAATATAAGTAATTTGAGATTCACAGGATGCAGTGGCAAGAAAACCCGGGTCAAAAGTAAAGTAACCGTTTGAGCCTAAAGTACGAACGTCAATTACTTGTGGACCAAGAGATCCATCCATAATTGGCAATTCGATCGGCGCTTTACCTTCAATGTGAAGGGTCGCTTTCTTATCCGCCATAACCATCTCCTTTGTTTATTATTTAATCCGTCCAGGATGTTTTGTGTGTGATTCTTGTACGTCCGATCTTAATTAAAGTCAATGATTCTCCTCTGATGTGTGCACTCACTTTGATTTTTTATACATACAAAGTTAAAAATCTGTTCTGTGTAGCAAAAATTGTTACAGCAATTGTATTAGAATGTTGCAGTCCGTATAGTGACAAAGAAAATTCTGTGAGAGACCTTATAAATTCAAGGCTAGAAAGAAATTTAACTCAGAGATTTTAGACTTGAGCTTAACATTTAAACTACAATTAACTCGCCAATTTGGCGGCTGAAATGTTGAATAAATGTTAATTTATGCGCATTATCGACCAGAATTCATCCATAACTATAAATGCTCAATGGAGCTGAGTGAGCAAGCCCGTGAAAGAAAGAAAGTCAAGACCTGTTAATTTAGATTTGCAGACCATCCACTTTCCGATCTCAGCAATCGCATCCATCCTCCACCGTGTGTCGGGGGTGATTACGTTTGTTGCGGTTGGGATTTTGCTTTGGTTGCTGTCCCTCTCTCTCTCCTCACCTGTCGGATTCATGGAAGCGAGCAACATTGTTGACAGCTTTCTAGTGAAGTTCGTGCTGTGGGGAATCCTAACTGCTCTGGCCTACCACATTGCTGGTGGCATTCGTCATTTATTGATGGATCTTGGCCATTTTGAAGAGCTGGAATCCGGTGCTACAAGCGCCAAGGTAGCTTTTGCTGCTACCGCTGTATTGTCTCTGCTGGCGGGGGTTCTTGTATGGTAAAACATGTTTCTTCGTTTGGTCGTAACGGTGTGCACGATTTTCTGTTGATTCGTGCTTCTGCGATCATCATGGTGTTGTACACCATTTATATCGTAAGTTTTTGCGCGTTCACGGACATCTCGTATGTTGCGTGGACTCAGTTCTTTGGTAGCACTTTCACCAAAGTCTTCACAATGTTGGCATTAGTTTCAGTATTAATCCATGGCTGGATTGGCTTATGGCAAGTACTGACGGATTACATTAAGTGTTCCAAATTACGTGCGGGACTACAGTTAGTTGTCATCGCGGTATTGCTTGGATACTTCTTCTCTGGCCTATTTGTATTGTGGGGTGCCTAAGTGACTATTCCAGTTCGTTCCTTTGATGCCGTTGTAATCGGCGCGGGTGGTGCAGGTATGCGCGCTGCACTACAAATTTCTGAGCAAGGTTTAACTTGTGCTCTGCTTTCAAAAGTGTTCCCAACTCGTTCACACACCGTATCAGCTCAAGGTGGTATTACTGTGGCGTTGGGTAACTCACATAAAGATGATTGGCAATGGCACATGTACGATACGGTAAAAGGCTCCGACTATATCGGTGATCAAAACGCTATCGAATACATGTGTAAAAATGGCCCTGAATCTGTGATTGAACTTGAAAAAATGGGTCTGCCATTTTCTCGTTTCGAGAACGGTACAATCTATCAACGTCCTTTTGGCGGCCAGTCAAAAGAGTTTGGTGGTGAGCAAGCGGCGCGTACTGCTGCAGCGGCTGACCGTACAGGTCATGCTCTATTGCATACGCTCTACCAACAAAACGTTAAACATAAAACTACCATTTTCTCTGAATGGTATGCGCTGGATTTGGTGAAAAACCAAGACGGTGCGGTGCTCGGTTGTACCGCTATCTGTATGGAAACTGGCGAAATTTGCTATTTCAAAGCCAAAGCGACGGTACTTGCTACGGGCGGTGCAGGTCGTATTTACGCCTCAACCACTAACGCACACATCAATACCGGTGATGGTGTTGGTATGGCATTGCGTGCTGGCGTACCAATGCAAGATATGGAAATGTGGCAATTCCACCCAACGGGTATCGCTGGTGCAGGTGTACTGGTGACTGAAGGTTGCCGTGGTGAAGGTGGCTATCTATTAAATAAAGACGGTGAACGTTTCATGGAACGCTACGCGCCGAATGCCAAAGACTTGGCAGGTCGTGACGTGGTTGCTCGTTCAATGATGATCGAAATCCGTGAAGGTCGTGGTTGTGATGGTCCTTGGGGGCCACACATCAAACTCAAACTGGATCACTTAGGTCGTGATGTGTTGGAATCACGTCTACCGGGTATCTGTGAATTATCACGTACCTTTGCTCACGTGGATCCAGTGAAAGAGCCAATTCCCGTTATTCCAACCTGTCATTACATGATGGGTGGTGTACCAACACAAGTTTCTGGTCAAGCTATTAAGCAAGACCGAAGTGGTAAAGATGTTGAGGTTCAAGGTCTGTTCGCTTGCGGCGAGATCGCCTCTGTATCGGTACACGGTGCGAACCGTTTAGGCGGTAACTCACTGCTTGACCTCGTGGTATTTGGTCGTGCGACAGGTCTGCATCTTGGTGAAACTCTGCGTGCTCAAGCAGAAGCTCGCCCTGCAACCGCATCGGATATCGAAGCTTCTTTGGCTCGTACTATGCGCTGGGAAAACAGCAAAGGTGGCGAAGACCCAGTTGTTATCCGTAAAGATCTGCAACGCTGCATGCAAAATAACTTCTCGGTATTCCGTGAAGGTAAAGCGATGGCCGAAGGTCTTGAAGAGTTGAAAGTGATTCGTGAACGCCTGAAAGATGCTCATCTGGCTGATAAATCATCAGAGTTCAACACTCAGCGCATTGAATGCTTAGAGCTGGATAACCTGATGGAAACAGCGTTTTCTACTGCTGTGGCGGCAAACTATCGTACTGAAAGCCGTGGTGCTCATGCTCGCTTCGACTATCCAGATCGTGACGATGAAAACTGGCTGTGTCACTCAATCTACAATCCGGAAACGGAACAGATGAGTAAACGAGATGTGAATATGACACCTGTTCACCGTGACCCGTTCCCGCCTAAAGTGCGCTCATATTAAGGGAGGTACTCAAAATGAAACTCAACTTCTCTTTATATCGCTACAATCCGGATGTGGATGCTAAGCCATACATGAAAGACTACATTCTTGAAGTCGAAGAAGGGTCTGACATGATGCTGCTGGATGCCCTGATTTTGCTCAAAGAACAAGATCCAAGCATTGCTTTCCGTCGCTCATGCCGTGAAGGTGTTTGTGGCTCGGACGGTCTGAATATGAATGGTAAAAATGGTCTGGCTTGTATCACGCCTCTGTCTGCACTAAAAGGCGACAAAATTGTGATTCGTCCACTACCGGGTCTACCTGTTATTCGCGACTTGATTGTCGACATGACTCAGTTTTACGATAACTATGCGAAAGTTAAGCCTTTCTTGATTGCAGATGATGCACTTCCTCCATCAAGAGAGAACTTGCAATCACCGGAAGAACGGGCACATTTAGATGGTCTGTACGAGTGTATTATGTGCGCTTGCTGTACGACTTCTTGCCCTTCATTCTGGTGGAATCCGGATAAATTTATCGGACCTGCAGGCTTGTTGGCGGCTTATCGTTGGTTGATTGATAGCCGTGATACTGCAACAGATGAACGCTTATCGAATCTTGATGATGCATTTAGTGTTTTTCGTTGCCACAGCATCATGAACTGTGTCAGTGTTTGTCCGAAAGGATTGAATCCGACGAAAGCGATTGGGCATATTAAGTCCATGCTGATCAATCGTTCAGTTTAGATTGAAATTGCAGGCTTTCGAGCCTGCCTTTTATAGCTCGGCGATAAGACCGAAGCAAACGTGAAAACTACTGGTTAAGGGAAAAAAATGCACAACGGCGTGATGAAGGCATGGCTCGAGTCTTCACACTTGGCTGGCGCCAATGCAACTTACGTAGAAGACCTCTACGAACTGTATCTAAGTGATCCCGATCTGGTAAGTGAGGAGTGGAAACGTGTTTTTGATGGGTTGCCTGCGCACCCAACGAATGTGGTTGAACAACCACACTCACGCGTCCGTGACTACTTCCGACGACTCGCCCAAGAGACAAAGCATTACAATGTCCAAGTTAGTGATCCTGAAGTCGATGCAAAACAAGTTAAAGTACTGCAGCTAATTAACGCATACCGTTTCCGCGGTCATGAAGCTGCCAAGCTTGACCCTCTCGGTTTATGGAGCCGCCCTGAAGTGGTGGAACTGAACCCTGCATTCCATAATTTGACCCAAGAAGATATGGAAGAAACCTTCAACGTGGGTTCTTTTGCGATCGGCAAAGACACGATGAAGTTGAAAGACATCTACCAATCTCTGCAAAAGATCTACTGTGGTTCTATCGGTGCTGAATACATGCACATTACCGATACCGAACAAAAACGTTGGATTCAGCAGCGTCTTGAGCCAGTGATTGGTAATCCGGTATTCACGAAAGCAGAAAAACGCACATTCCTTGAAGAGCTTACTGCAGCCGAAGGTCTTGAGCGTTATCTTGGTGCTAAATTCCCAGGTGCGAAGCGCTTCTCTCTTGAAGGTGGTGATGCCCTTGTCCCAATGACCAAAGAATTGATCCGTCACGCAGGTGCCAGTGGCATGCGTGAAGTGGTGATTGGTATGGCACACCGTGGCCGCTTGAACATGCTGGTTAACGTTTTGGGTAAGAAACCCCAAGATCTGTTTGACGAGTTTGCAGGTAAGCACGGTGAAGGTTGGGGTACAGGTGACGTTAAGTATCACCAAGGTTTCTCTGCTGACTTTGCGACACCGGGGGGGGATGTACACTTAGCGCTGGCCTTTAACCCATCGCACCTTGAGATTGTTAACCCAGTAGTAATGGGTTCAGTACGTGCGCGCCAAGATCGTCTAGGCGATGAAGATGGCGGCAAAGTTCTTCCTATCACAGTTCACGGTGACTCAGCGATTGCGGGACAAGGTGTTGTAGCAGAAACCTTCAACATGTCACAAGCCCGTGGTTTCTACGTAGGTGGAACTGTACGTATCGTAGTGAATAACCAAGTGGGTTTCACCACTTCAAACCCACGCGATACTCGTTCAACCATGTACTGTACCGATATTGCCAAGATGGTGCAGGCACCAATTTTCCACGTGAATTCAGATGATCCAGAAGCGGTGGCGTTTGTTACGCGCTTAGCGTTGGATTACCGTAACGAATTCAAACGTGATGTGGTCATCGATCTGGTGTGTTATCGCCGTCATGGTCACAACGAAGCGGATGAGCCAAACGCAACTCAGCCACTGATGTACCAAAAAATCAAAAAACACCCAACACCTCGTAAGCTGTATGCAGATGTGTTAACCGAGCGTGGTGAGTGTGATTTAGAAACCGCCACTCAACTCGTTAACGAATATCGCGATGCATTAGATCACGGTGAGGTGGTGGTTAAAGAGTGGCGTCCTATGGCGATGCACTCGGTTGACTGGTCTCCATACCTTGGTCACGATTGGAATATTCCATGGGATAACGAATACGCGATGGAGCGATTGCAAGATCTCGGTCGTCGTGTTTGCCAATATCCGGAAAGTCATGTTCTGCATAGCCGGGTTGAAAAAATCTATCAAGATCGCCTATCAATGATTTCAGGCGAGAAGATGCTGGATTGGGGTATGGCTGAAACGTTGGCCTACGCCACTCTGCTTGATGATGGTAAACGCATTCGTATTTCTGGTCAGGATTCAGGCCGTGGAACCTTCTTCCACCGTCATGCAGTTTTGCACAACCAAAATGATGCCAGCACTTACATTCCTCTATCTCAAATTCATGCAGGCCAAGGCCCGTTTGAAGTATTTGACTCTGTGCTGTCAGAAGAAGCGGTATTGGCATTCGAATACGGTTACGCAACAGCAGAACCAGGCGGCTTAACCCTGTGGGAAGCGCAGTTCGGTGACTTTGCCAACGGTGCACAAGTGGTGATAGACCAGTTTATCTCCTCTGGTGAACAGAAGTGGGGCCGCTTATGTGGTCTGACTATGCTGCTGCCACACGGTTATGAAGGCCAAGGCCCTGAGCACTCATCAGCACGCTTAGAGCGTTATTTGCAACTGTGCGCTGAGCAGAACATGCAGGTGGTAATTCCATCTACGCCAGCTCAGGTTTACCACATGATTCGTCGCCAAGTGGTTCGCCCAATGCGTCGTCCACTAGTGGTCATGTCACCTAAGTCTCTACTGCGTCATCCATTGTGTATATCAAGCATGGAAGATCTTGCTCACGGCACTTTCCAAGCTGCAATCGGTGAGATTGATGCATTGGATGCGGCACAAGTTAAGCGTGTTGTGTTCTGTTCCGGTAAGGTTTACTACGACTTGCTTGAACAGCGCCGTGCGAATGAGCAGCAAGATGTGGCAATTGTCCGTATTGAACAGCTGTACCCATTCCCTCTGGAAGAAGTACAAGCGGCCATTGCGAATTACACCAATGTGGTGGATTACGTTTGGTGTCAGGAAGAGCCACAAAACCAAGGTGCTTGGTACAGTAGTCAGCACAATTTCCGTGCTGCGATTCCAGCGGGTGCAGATCTGAAATACGCAGGTCGTCCAGCTTCGGCATCGCCAGCGGTCGGCTATATGTCGGTGCACATGAAACAACAAAAAGCGTTGATTGAGGACGCTCTGACCCTAGCTTAAGAACTAGAAGTATAAGGAAGATACCATTATGACCATTGAAATTCTGGTTCCAGATTTGCCTGAATCAGTTGCGGATGCCACTGTTGCGACGTGGCACAAGAAACCGGGTGACTCGGTTGCTCGTGATGAAGTGATTGTTGAAATTGAAACCGACAAAGTGGTGCTGGAAGTTCCAGCACCAGAAGCGGGTGTTTTGGAAGCGATTCTGGAACAAGAAGGCGCAACCGTTCTTTCTAAACAACTGCTGGCTCGTTTGAAACTGGGTGCTATTGCGGGTGAACCAACTCAAGATACGCCAGATGCTACTGAACCATCACCAGACAAACGTCATAAAGCATCGCTGACTGAAGAAAGCAATGATGCGCTGAGCCCTGCGGTTCGTCGTCTGTTGGCAGAACACAACTTGGAAGCTCAACAAGTGAAAGGTTCTGGTGTCGGTGGCCGTATTACTCGTGAAGACATCGAAGCACATTTGGCAGCGAACAAAGCTAAGCCTGCTGCGAAAGCTGAAGCACCAGTTGCAGCTATCGCCCCAGTGGCTGGCCGCAGCGAAAAACGCGTACCTATGACTCGTCTGCGTAAGCGTATTGCAGAGCGTCTGTTGGAAGCAAAAAACAACACTGCAATGCTCACCACGTTTAACGAAGTGAACATGAAACCGATCATGGATATGCGTAAGCAATACCAAGATGTTTTTGAAAAACGTCATGGTATCCGTCTTGGCTTTATGTCTTTCTATGTGAAAGCCGTGACTGAAGCGCTGAAACGCTACCCTGAAGTCAATGCGTCTATCGACGGCGATGATCTGGTTTACCACAACTATTTTGATGTGAGTATTGCGGTATCAACACCACGTGGTTTGGTAACGCCAGTACTGAAAAACTGCGATACCTTAAGCTTGGCGCAAATTGAAAAAGGGATCAAAGAGCTGGCAGAGAAAGGGCGTGACGGTAAATTGACCGTCGACGAGCTGACTGGCGGTAACTTCACTATCACCAACGGTGGAGTGTTTGGTTCACTGATGTCTACGCCAATTATCAATCCCCCACAAGCGGCGATTCTAGGTATGCATAAGATCCAAGACCGCGCTATGGTGGTGGATGGCAAGATTGAAATCCTGCCAATGATGTACCTGGCGCTGTCTTATGACCATCGTTCAATAGATGGTCGTGAGTCTGTTGGTTTCCTAGTGACTGTAAAAGAATTGCTAGAAGATCCAGCACGTCTACTGCTCGATGTTTAAACAATTAATGACTCAGATTTCTGAGTGATTGATTGACAAGGGTCGGACACGCTCAACGTCCGACCTGGCTTTGGCCAAAGATTGGCTACTCGCTCAAGAGTGACCCTACAAACGTAAAGTTCAGTCGAAGTGAACTCTATGGAAGAACAATAAACAAATGGAACAACACAATGAATTTGCATGAATATCAAGCTAAACAGCTGTTTGCAGAATTCGGTTTGCCTGTACCGGAAGGTTATGCTTGTGATACGCCACAAGAAGCGTTTGAAGCAGCCGGTCGCATCAGCACAGCGAAGAAAGTCGTAAAATGTCAAGTTCACGCAGGTGGACGTGGCAAAGCAGGTGGCGTTGAACTCCACGAGACTAAAGACGGCGTAAAAGCCTTTGCACAAAAGTGGCTAGGGAAAAATCTAGTCACTTATCAAACAGATGCGAATGGCCAACCTGTTTCAAAAATTCTGGTTGAAGAAGCATCTAACATCGCGAATGAACTCTATCTGGGGGCGGTTGTTGACCGTTCTACTCGCCGTATCGTTTTCATGGCATCGACGGAAGGTGGTGTGGAAATTGAGAAAGTGGCAGAAGAAACTCCTGAACTGATCCACAAAGCCGCGATCGATCCACTGGTTGGCCCTCAAGCCTACCAAGGCCGTGAGTTGGCGTTTAAGCTGGGCCTACAAGGTGACCAAATCAAACAGTTCGTGAAAATTTTCATGGGCTTGGGTGAAATGTTTGCTCAATACGACCTCGCACTGCTGGAAATCAACCCGTTGGTGATTACGAAGGAAGGCAATCTGCTGTGTCTAGATGGTAAGATCAACATTGACTCGAATGCCATGTACCGCCAACCCAAACTGCGTCAGATGCACGATGCTTCTCAAGAAGATGCTCGCGAAGCACACGCAGCAAAATGGGAACTGAACTATGTCGCGCTCGATGGCAATGTAGGTTGTATGGTTAACGGTGCAGGCCTAGCAATGGGTACCATGGACATTGTTAACTTGCACGGCGGAAAACCAGCAAACTTCCTCGATGTGGGTGGTGGCGCGACCAAAGAGCGCGTTGCAGAAGCTTTCAAGATTATTTTGTCTGATACCAATGTAAAAGCAGTACTGGTTAACATCTTTGGTGGCATTGTGCGCTGCGACATGATTGCAGAAGGCATTATCGGTGCGGTTAAGGAAGTTGGCGTAAGCGTTCCTGTGGTTGTGCGTCTTGAAGGCACAAACGCAGAACTTGGACGTAAAGTACTGGCAGAATCTGGTCTAGATATTATTGCAGCTGTATCTCTGACAGACGCAGCTCAAAAAGTAGTTGCCGCGGCGGAGGGCAAATAATGTCGATTCTTATCAATAAAGACACTAAAGTCATTTGTCAGGGTTTCACCGGCGGTCAGGGTACTTTCCACTCTGAACAGGCGATTGGTTATGGAACACAAATGGTTGGTGGTGTGTCGCCAGGTAAAGGCGGTACAACTCATCTAGGTCTGCCTGTATTTAATACAGTTCGTGAAGCCGTTGAAGTGACTGGCGCAACTGCAACAGTCATCTACGTACCTGCACCATTCTGTAAAGATGCGATTCTGGAAGCGATCGATGCAGGCATTAAGCTGATCGTGACTATCACCGAAGGTATTCCTACCACTGACATGATTGATGTCAAAGTGAAACTGGAACAGACTGGTGTTCGTATGATCGGCCCGAACTGTCCAGGAGTGATCACGCCTGACGAATGTAAGATTGGCATCATGCCCGGACACATTCACAAGAAAGGTAAAGTGGGTATCGTTTCTCGCTCTGGTACTTTGACGTATGAAGCAGTGAAACAGACTACTGACGAAGGTTTCGGCCAGTCTACCTGTGTGGGTATCGGTGGCGATCCAATTCCTGGTTCAAACTTCATCGACATTCTGAAGATGTTCCAAGAAGATCCAGCGACAGAAGCGATTGTGATGATTGGTGAAATCGGCGGTACTGCGGAAGAAGAAGCGGCTGCCTTTATCAAAGCTAATGTAACAAAACCTGTTGTTTCTTATATCGCAGGTGTAACGGCTCCTCCGGGCAAACGTATGGGTCATGCTGGTGCGATCATCTCTGGTGGTAAAGGTACCGCTGAAGAGAAATTCGCGGCTCTTGAATCTGCGGGCGTGAAGACAGTAAAAAGTCTTGCAGATATCGGCAAAGCACTGCGTGAAGTAACAGGCTGGTAATCTCCGCTATTACTTATTCAGATGATAAAAAACCCCGAACAAAGTTTCGGGGTTTCTTTTTTGCCAAAGGTAAATTTGATAAGGCGTTAAGCGACCCGTCTAAACTGAGTGAGTACAAATAAAGCTGCGGCAGAGACGACCACCGAAGGGCCCGCTGGAGTATCAAAATGCCAAGATAAAGCAAGGCCGCCCAGCACACTCAGCATTCCGAGCAATATTGCCCAAAATGCCATGGCTTCAGGGGTGCGTGAAAGGCGACGAGCCGTTGCGGCAGGGATAATCAATAGCGAACCCATAATCAAAGCGCCGACAAATTTCATCCCGACGGCAATCACTAAACCAATCAGTAGCATCAAGATCAAACGCATTAGGTCAGTGTTGGTTCCTTCAACAAAAGCCAGTTCTTCATTCACACTAGTGGCTAAAAGGGGGTGCCAGAGCAGGTAAACAATCAGGCTAACTGTCGCAACACCTAACCAGATAAAGGTGAGGTCTGATGGGCTAATCGCAAGTAAGTCACCAAACAGATAACTCATCAAATCGATCCGCATATTATCGAGAAAGCTCACCGCAATCATACCGAGGGATAACGCACTGTGCGCCATGATACCGAGTAGGGTATCGGTCGCTATTAGCTTTTGCTTTTGCATCGCGACTAAAATGGCCGCCATACCTAAGCAGCAAACTAACAAGGCGAGATACAAATTAATATCGAGCAAAAAACCTAGCGCTAGGCCAAGTAAGGATGCGTGCGCAAGGGTATCTCCGAAATAAGCCATTCTGCGCCACACAACAAATGAACCTAATGGACCTGCGATAATGGCAATACCAAGACCGGCGAGCAGAGACGGCAAAAGAAATTCAATCATGTTTGTGGTGACCATGTGAGTGGTGTGAGCAAGCACTTGCTTTGCCTTTAACTGGTAAGCCAGATAAATCGTGGTGGTGGTGCTCGTGGTGATGTTGATAAAAAGCTAGGGTTTCTCGGCTACGATGGCCAAACATCGCCAAATAACTTGGGTGTTTAGCAATGCTCTCTGGTGAGCCAGAGCAGCAAACATGGTGTTGCAAACAGATCACTTCATCCGTTTTCGCCATAACCAAATGTAAATCGTGCGAAACCATTAACACCGCACAGCCAAAGCGGTTACGTAAAGTATGAATAAGATCGTACAAGTCGATTTGTCCTTGTACATCCACACCTTGTGCGGGTTCATCCAACACGAGCAAATCGGGTCTTTGCAGCAATGCTCTTGCCAGTAACACACGTTGTGTTTCACCGCCTGATAATTTGTGCATGTCATTGTGTTGCAGGTGTTCACCGCCGACTAATCTCAAGGCTTCAGTTAATTCTTGTGCACTAAAACGTCCCGCAAGTTTCAGGAAACGATTGACGGTGAGAGGCAATGTGTCGTTGAGTTTGAGTTTTTGCGGTACATAGCCGATGCGAATACCTGCTTGGCGGATAATTTTGCCTGAGTTAACCGCTTGTAATCCCAAGATCACTCTCACCAAAGTGGATTTACCTGCACCATTGGGACCGATAAGCGTAGTAATGTTGCCTTTGCTGAGATTTAAACGAATATTGTCAAGAACGCGTCGTTGATCAAAGTCGACGCAGATGTCCTGCAACTCAATCAGAATAGCCATGAATAGAACTCATTTGCAAAATGGTTATGTTATAAAGTAACATTCCAGCTCAATAAAAGCCACTAACTGGAGTGCGGCAACCATGTTACCGAGATTTCTTTTACTGAGTGTCGTTGCACTGTTTGCGAAAACAGCCAGTGCAATTGAGGTGCTCACGAGCATCAAACCGATACAGATGATCACTTATGAATTGATGCTGGGCACTGGAACACCTGATGTTCTTTTACCATCAGGTGCTTCGCCGCATGATTATGCGCTCCGTCCCTCAGATGTAAAGCGGATTCAGCAAGCTGATTTGGTTATTTGGTTTGGCCAAGATCTCGAACCCTTTATGAGTAAGTTATTAACTGATCGTCAGTCTGCTTTGACATTAAGCAAAATTCCTAATTTGGCTCTGCATGAATACAGTGGCGAAGGAGAACATGACCACGATGGGCATCATCATGGAAGTCATGACCCCCATTTCTGGTTGGGGATTGAGCAAGCAGGGCAAGTAGCCAGTGCTATTACTGCACGATTGATTGCACTTGATGAAACGAATCAACAGCAATATCAAGACAATCTTGTTCGTTTTTTAGCTAATCTGGCAGAGCAAGACAATGTTATAGGCGAAAAGTTAAAACCAGTAACTACCGTTCCTTATTATGTTTTTCATGATGCCTATGGCTATTTTGAACAGCATTTCTCTCTTAATAATCTTGGCCATTTCACGGTGAGCCCAGAAAGAAAACCGGGAGCGAAAACGTTGATTACCATTAAACAGACCCTGAATAGTCAATCGGTTAAGTGTGTTTTTGCAGAACCACAATTTGAGCCAGCGATCATTGAAACTGTGGTTAGGGGGACATCGACTAAGATTGGTACACTTGATCCGTTAGGAAGTTCTATAGAAGTGAAGTCAGGAAGCTATTTTCTATTTCTTAACCAATTAGCAGATAGTTACAATGCTTGCTTGTCATGATGTTGAATGGTTCAAAGGACTATTAAAGATTTAAATGCGGCTAAAGCCGCATTTTTTCTCCAAGAGATTCAAAAAACGTTCGCTTTATCGACCTTTCAAACTGCATCAAATCATGGTATTCGCTAGAATGCATGTGAATTTGTGCTCTCATCTCGTCCGAATCTTATAAAGCACGAATCTGGAATTGTTGCTGACAGAGGAACTCGTGTTTCGCTCATTATTTTATGGCTGCTTGCTTAACCTTATTATTTCGTCGACGGCATTGGCTTTTGATAAGTCGATGTCTGTATTTTACCCTTTACCAACCCAAGAGCAGGGGAAGGTTATTGTTGCCCAAAATCTTTATCTAGGTAGCGATGGTGGCATTTGGATTCATGATGTACATGGAAAAGTCGTATTTTTTGATGGGCAAAATGTCCTACCTCAGCGTGGGTCCATACTGCCTCAGACATCTAGTCAAATAGTTTATGCTAATAGTGCTTTTTGGACTTTTGAACAGCACGAGTTGTTTCGTACTTATCCTAGTGGACAAAAGGAGTTGATGTTAAGCCTGACGCCAGGAACCCAAATCAATCAGATGGGGGCCTCAAATGGCATGATATGGATGACAGATAGTGAGAATTTTTATAGTTATGAGATCCGTAGTGGTCGCATCTACTCTTTGTCGCTGCACGAGTTATATCAGCTTAATAGTGCCAATAAATTGGTAATCAACGATGCTCAGTACATGGTTTCTAAGTGGGCATTGGCAACGAATGTTGGGGTGTATTTATCCGAAGAGCAGGGCTTCGAACATGTAAAAGAATCCGGAAAACATTATATCCAGAAGCTCTATTTTTCTCATAAGCGAAGAGAGTTGTTGGTTGGTACTCGAAATGGTGCATTAGCGATAGATATAGAAGATAAACGCTCGTTTCCCGAACGAATTGGCTCTTCGAATGTCCTCTCCTTTGCTGAAACCGAAAAAGAGTATTGGGTTGGCACAGAAGATGGACTTTTTGTTTATTCGTTTATTACTGGGAAAGTGGTGCAATTAGAAAGTAATCGTAGCGGTGATTATGCACTGCTAGGTAGGAAAATCTATTCCATGGTAAATGATTTTCAGGGGGGAATGTGGATTGCAACTGATCAAGGGATCTACTATTACTCTCTGTTTGGTCAGCAGTTCATTCGACATGCAGCGCAATCACTCTCCAGTGATGGGAGTAAGGTTCAGCTTAGAAAAATCAAAGCATGGGGTTCAACAGGGGACTATTTAGCTTTAACCCAACAAGGGCTCTATAACTTCACATTTTCCGATGGGCTGAGTAAGCACCTTGTTTATCCGGGCGAAATTCATGATTTTGTCGTCACTAGGGAGCATGTTTGGATTGCAACGGATAAAGGACTAGTTCGATATAACCTTAGTCGCCGTATTATTGATACCCCTAAATTGCCTCTTCCGCTATTGCAAACAGCAATCGAACACTTGACCATGGATAGTAAAGGGTATCTGTGGGGGGCAAGCAGCAATCAAATTTGGTCATATTCTCCTATTGGTCAAGATTACACCGATTATGGTTCAGAATGGATGGTGAGAAAGTTCTCACCTTCAAGAATTACTCTGCTTACCGCTGTAGATCGAGGTATTGTGATTGGTACAGAGCATGGTGCTTACTCTTTATTTGGTAAGCAAATTCGTTTTGATTTTTCGAGCTATCGTTATGGCGAAATTATCCAAGTGTTATCGCCCACCGATGGAGATATCTGGATAGTAGGGGCGTATGGCGTATTTCAGTGGCGAAAAGATCAGCCAGAGGCGGTGCCTATTGAACTTATCGAGGAAAATATACGACCACTTTGCCTCGCCGAATCAGCACAAGGTATATGGCTTATCTCTTCTAAAGGGGTTAGTCATTACCAATCACAAGGTGAGTTACAGAAGCACTTTGGCTCTCCTTATGGATTGATTAGTAATGAGTTTTTAGCAGCATCTTGTGCTGTTGGGGATGAGCTGAATTCCTCTTCTCTTCTCATTGGTTCACAGTTGGGCCTTGTTAAGGCAAATACTGCAGAATTAGCGGTTTCCAATGTGCCGAATATTCAGGTAACGTTTAGCCAAGTGAGTGTCAACCATATCACTAAGTTGCTTGGTTATCGTGCTGCAAGCCCATTAAAAATAGCTTATGGGGATGCTATTAGCTTTCAATTTGGAGCTTTACCATCTTCACGTAATCAATCATTAGAATACCAGCTCTACAGCGAAGAGCAGTGGCAACGTTTTGATTGGGCTTTATTGAGTTTTGACCAACTATTGCCTGGTAAGTACCGTTTGAGAGTGCGCAGTGCCAACCCAACACAGCGATATCGCACAGAGGCAGTATTTGATTTTGAAGTTATGCAGCCTTGGTATATGACCTCGCTGGCTATCTTTGGCTATGTTACAACCCTTTTAGGGGGATTAATCTTTGCTTTTTGGTGGCGAACAAGAATGATCGTCAGAGCCAACAAAAAACTCAAAGCACAAGTGGAGCTAAAAACAAGTCAACTACGCCATCAAAGCAAAATTGTATTAAGCAATAATCATCAATTGCGTAAGCAACTTCAACTGCACCACAATATTTTGGGGAAAGTGTTAGATAGCATCGAACCCTCATTACGCTACATCTCTTCTTATGCCAAAGTCCGTGGATGGACTGAGTTTGAATCTCCTTTTTCAAAGATGAAACAGGAGTTGGCACAGTTACATTTTATGTATAGGGGGGATGTGGCAGAGAATAAATATCACGATTTACACCTTTTAATTGAGTCTGCACTAAAAAGTTGGCAGGAAGAGTACAGTAAAGCGCTTATTCAGCTTACTTATACAGGGGAAACTCATTTTGTTGAAGTTCGCCAGTTTAACCTTGATGTCTTATTCAACACGGTATTAACTGATGCCATCAAGCGCTTGTATAAGTATCAAGAATTAAACATTCGTCTCGAAGTGAGAGAAACTCAAGCTGTAGTGGTTTTTTCTGATTATGGAGCACCGATTGATAATATTGAGGCGATACAAGTAAACTTAACCGGTTATGGTGCTTATCCACTCCAAGAATTAGTGACTCGTAGTGGCGGTGAGTTAAGAGTATTAGCATTACGGGAGCGTAATGTGCTTGAACTCATTTGGCCATTAGCGACACTCATTGATATTGAGCCATTTAAAACCGATGGCAGTGAACTTGAGATAAAACCGAGCCTTGATGCTGTTGATCAAGAGTGGCTCAGTAAAATCGAAAGATTGATTGAACAGCATTACAGCGATCCTAATTTCACCACATCCAGTGCAGCAAAATCCCTATATTTATCTGAACGTAGTTTGCAGCGACGCTATAAGGCAATAACGGGTAAAACGTTCAAGGAGTCTCTCAATGAGGTCAGGCTGGAAAAAGCGTGCCAAAGCTTACTCGGGGGGGCAAAAATCGCGCAAGCTGCCTTTGATAGTGGCTTTAATGACCCATCCTATTTTAGTCAACGCTTTAAGCACCACTTTGGTTTATCACCCAGTCAATTCATTGAAGATCGGGAGGTTTAAATAACCTGCAATGCTGGTTTTGTATGAACGTGATTATGGGGCTTGGCTTGATATGAGAAGAGAAGAAAAAAATATCGTGGTATAGCCGGGGGGACTATACCACGGGTGTCAACGACACCTTCGCTTGCTGCCGGAGTGATATGGCATAGCCATATCACCTCTGGAATTCTTGTCTCTAGGAGGGATGTCCTTTCAACGTCTT
>JBOFIW010000004.1:0-1687 GCA_051650365.1 Vibrio sp.
TGATGTGGAGATTGATTCTGCGGGCACAATAGGGTACCACCAAGGTAATCCGCCCGATGCGCGTTCTCGAGTGGCTGGAGAGAGGCGCGGTTATTCATTTTCAGGGATCAAAGCCAGAAAGATTCGTGATGAAGACTTCACTGAGTTTGATTGGATTTTAGCGGCCGACAAAGAGAACTTGGCTGAGCTGAAAAGCCGTTGTCCCAAATCTTACCAACACAAGCTGTCATTGATGCTCAGTCATTGTGATTGCGGATGTGAAGAGATCCCCGATCCTTACTATGGAGGTGAGCAGGGTTTTGAGCGGGTATTAGATTTAGTGGAACAAGCGGCAGAGCAGTTTTTACTGAAGCTGAAACAGCAAGGCCAACATTAAGCTGGCCTTGAAATATCTCAGGTGGTTTCGCTATCGAGAAATAGCTATGAGATTAGAAAAGAGATTAGAAACGGTAGTTCGCTTGCACACCAATCAGCCAAACGTTACCTGAAACGTTACCGTTAAATGCGCCACCAATCATCGCAGAAAGATTATCGGAAGCATCACGTGGTTCGTTGATAGTGGCATCTTTGGCGAAAATGTAAGTGAAACCTGTATCGAATGTTAGTTGTGGTGTTGCCACGTAGCTTGCGCCCAAACTTACCCAAGTACGGTCCGTCTCAGGGATGGTTGCTGTGCGGTTTTTATCGTCTACAGCTGAAGTATCGTAAGCAACACCAGCACGTAGAGCGAGTTTGGCATCGTATTGATAAGTGGTGCCGATTGCAAAGCGGTAGTTGTCCTCCCAGTTTTCTGATTTGATGAGATTAGATTCTTCTGGGAATACTGCTGTCAGTTCTTTGAATGAGCTCCAGTCAGTCCAGTTAATGCTGGCATGCACTGCCCATTGCTCATTGAGTTGGTGGAAGCTTGCGATTTCAGCGGTTGCAGGTAAAGCGAGCGACATCATACCTGGTTTATAAGCACCGTAGCTAAGACCTTTTGCATAACCTTCAAAATCCATCATCACTTCGGATTTATAAGCAAAACCTAAACGGTGATCTTCATTGATTTGCCATGCGCTACCTACTTGCCAGCCCCATGAGGTATCATCGCCCTCCATATATTTCAGAGTAGTGCCTTGAGGGAGTCTTAGAGCATTTTTAGCAGGCGCAGTCGCTCCAAAATGACCTTCACCCATCACATAACGCACACCGCCACCAATGCTCAACTGAGGCAGAATTTGGTAAGCAATGTTGAGGTTGGCTTCTTTGGTGATCACGCTCGCTTGGTTACCAAAGTGAGAAGCCGCAAAATCAGTACCCAGATCCGTTTCCATACCGTAGTTAGTACCAAGGGCGAAGCCCAATACCACTTGCTCATTCAACTGATGTGACAGATAGAAATTAGGAATCACGGCATCATGTGCAAAATCTTTGGAAGAAGCCGCAGTTTGGCCAATTCGAGGGTCTATATGCTTAACCGTACCATCCACATCAACGTTTGGGTTTACGTAAATAGCACCAACCGAAATTTGTGTGCCTTCAAGGTAAGTGAGCATAGCGGGGTTACGCCATTGTGCGCTGGCATTATCCGCCATTGCTGCTTCACCCGCGTAAGCGCGACCAAGACCTGTTGCTGAATATTCAGCAAGCTGGAAACCTGCCGCTTGAGTAAAGGTTGAAACACTGGCTAAGCTGAAAGCCACGG
>JBOFIW010000005.1:0-1021 GCA_051650365.1 Vibrio sp.
CAAGTCTTTCAACTGTACTACTCTCCGCCGCATTTGTGTATTTAGTCGAGAAAGGAACACCTAGCCCTATCAACAGCTATGCAGATGCTCTCTGGTGGGCAATGTCAACAATTACGACCGTAGGTTACGGAGATATGTATCCCGTGACAGGATTTGGACGTGGTGTGGCAGTATTTTTGATGCTCACAGGTATCACTCTATTTGGTCTTTTGACCGCGAGTGTGGCATCGTTTTTTGTGGAAGATGACTCAGCAAAGAAAGATCATATGACGATCAATACTTTGCTGGAACAAAGCCAACAGTTTGAAACACAATTGAATCAAGTCATTGCAACACAACAACCGAGACGACGTTTTCACCTGGCGAACTATCGTCAACAGCTCGCCGAACGTGAAAATCAACGAAAAGTACAGAAACCAAAAGCAAAGCGCCGTCGGTTGTCTATCTAATTGGGCTGAGTCAATTAAGAACGCATGGTATGGCGGCGAAAGACCGCCACTAATGCTGCAATAGCCAAGAAGAAGCAATAATAGGAATAACTCACCACACTCAGTGGTGACATATGGAAAATAGAACCCAACAGTAACGCTTGTGCACCATAGGGTAATATGCCTTGTAAAATGCACGAAAAGATATCCAGTAAGCTGGCGGAACGTTTTGCGGTCACACCATTTTGCTCCGCTAGCTCCTTGGCTACTCCACCGCTTACAATGATGGCGACCGTATTATTGGCAGTACAAACATTGGTTAAAGCCACTAAGCCTGCAATTCCTAATTCACTGGCACGCATCTTTTGTACATCACTGTGTGAACGAGCAAATTTGCTGATGATTCGACTAATTTGGTGAGTCAAGAAAGCCAGTCCTCCTTGCTGTTTCATCAACTCGCCCATGCCACCAACCAGCATCGACAACAGAAAAATCTCCTGCATATTGCCAAAGCCCGTGTATACATCCTTCGTTAATGATGACAGTGGATAGCCTTCACAAAAGCCACCAACACCAGCCGCCATCATAATACC
>JBOFIW010000006.1:0-8558 GCA_051650365.1 Vibrio sp.
TTTGGCTATGCTCAGGTGAAAGTTTCTGGCGAATCTGCGCTGTTTAAAAATCTTGAATTGACTCAAGACGTTTGGATGAGCCACGGTGACAAAGTGGTCGAAATTCCAGCTGATTTCGTAAAAATCGGTGAAACCGACACTTGTCCATACGCAGCGATGGCCAATGAAGAGAAGAAATACTACGGCGTGCAGTTCCATCCTGAAGTAACTCACACTAAAAACGGTTTACAGATGCTGGAGAACTTTGTTCTAGGCGTGTGTGGTTGTGAGCGCTTGTGGACGTCTGAATCTATCATTGAAGATGCCGTTGCGCGTATTAAAGAGCAAGTGGGTAACGATGAAGTGATCCTTGGTCTTTCTGGCGGTGTGGATTCTTCTGTGGTTGCCATGCTGGTTCATCGCGCAATTGGTGACCGCCTGACTTGTGTGTTCGTGGATAACGGCTTACTGCGTTTGAACGAAGGTCAGCAAGTGATGGATATGTTTGGCGACAAATTTGGCCTCAACATCATCAAAGTGGATGCAGAAGAGCGTTTCTTGAAAGCACTGGAAGGCATTGATGAACCTGAAGCCAAGCGTAAAACCATCGGGCGTGTGTTTGTAGAAGTGTTTGATGAAGAATCGAAAAAACTGAAAAACGCAAAATGGTTGGCGCAAGGCACTATCTATCCAGATGTGATTGAATCAGCAGCTTCCAAAACCGGTAAGGCGCATGTGATCAAATCTCACCACAACGTAGGTGGGTTGCCTGATGATATGAAAATGGGCCTTGTTGAGCCATTGCGTGAGCTGTTTAAAGACGAAGTGCGTAAGATTGGTCTTGAGCTTGGCTTACCTTACAACATGCTTTACCGCCACCCATTCCCAGGTCCCGGCCTTGGTGTGCGAGTGCTTGGCGAGATCAAGAAAGAGTACTGTGATTTACTGCGTCGTGCGGATGCGATCTTCATTGAAGAGTTGCACGCCGCGGATCTGTACAACAAGGTTTCACAAGCGTTTACTGTGTTCCTACCTGTACGCTCTGTGGGTGTAATGGGCGATGGCCGTAAGTACGATTGGGTTGTATCACTGCGTGCAGTAGAAACCATCGACTTTATGACCGCACATTGGGCGCACTTACCTTATGATTTCTTGGGTAAGGTTTCCAACCGCATTATCAACGAAGTGAATGGCATTTCTCGCGTGGTGTATGACATCTCCGGTAAGCCACCTGCCACGATTGAGTGGGAATAATATTCCATAAAAAACACATAAAACCTCAGGCATAGTCTGAGGTTTTTCCTTTTACAACAGAATCTGTTGTTTTTGTATCTCTGTTCAAAATCTTTATGTAGCACGCAGGCATACGATTTACATCGCCCTGAAATGGCTCGCAATTCTGTCTTTTTTCTTATTTTTCCCTATTAAATTAGAGCCTAATAAGCCTACTCTCAAATGGATTTCCAAGTTGAGAGAAGGACTTTCATCTATGTTTAAACTCAAACACACGGCGTGGTGGGTTGCAGTGGCATGCGCATTGCCTGCACAAGCGGCAATGAATATTCAGCCCGATCCACAAAACCCAGGTGGTTATGTGGTCGCTAAGGCGGATATTACTGCGGCAGAGCAAGCCAAAACCGCCAATCCTATGTACGGTATTTGGTCAAATGCGTTAGCAACTCGCTCCAATTCCATTGTTGATGCGATTGAACCGGGACTGGCGACAAATCCTGATAACGTAAAACGGGTTGAGCGCGTATTTCCTGAATCTGAGTGGAATTTCCTCACTCAGATGGCGGCGCCTGAATACACCTATACTCGTTTCTTGCGTGCGATTGGTAAATTTCCTGCGTTTTGTGCGGAGTATACCGATGGCCGTAATTCCGATGCGATTTGTAAAAAATCGATCGTGACGGCTTTTGCTCACTTTGCTCAAGAAACGGGCGGACATATCGCGAAAGACAATATTTCTGATAACCCATTAGCCTTGGAAGAGTGGCAACAAGCTTTAGTGCATGTGCGGGAAATGGGCTGGTCAGAAGGTCAAACCGGTTATACCACGGGTTGTGGTCAGAATGATTGGCAAAATAAGAAGTGGCCTTGTGCAACAGGGCAGGGATATTTTGGCCGTGGTGCAAAACAGCTCTCTTACCACTTTAACTACGGTGCTTTCTCCGAAGCCATGTTTGATGGTGATGCTAAGGTACTCTTGAATAATCCCGGATTAGTGGCTGATTCGTGGTTGAACTTAGCATCTGCCATCTGGTTCTTCTTGACACCACAAGCTCCAAAGCCCGCGATGTTGCATGTGATTGATCGTACTTGGGTTCCATCACAACGTGAAATTGATGCCGGGATTGGTTATGGTTTTGGTACCACGATTAACATCATTAACGGTGGTATTGAATGCGGTGAGCAGAATAAAGACAAAGGTCAGCCGGTTAACCGTATTCGTTACTGGGAAGGTTTAGCGGCGCATTACCAGATCCCGATCGAAGCGGATGAGAAGAACACTTGTTGGCAGCAATTGCCCTACGGCAGTTTAAACCTCAATGGTGCGACCGATGTGCTTTACACCAACTGGGATGGTAACTGGAAATATTACCCAGATCGTCCAGGTGGCTACTCATTTGAATGTGAGTTGGTGGGCTTCCAAACCGCTTATTCCGCTTTAGTGAAAGGTGACTATGAGAAGTGTGTAACCAACTTGTATGGTTCACATGCGAGTTGGCCAAAAGTTCGTGTAGTGGAAAAGCTCGATCCATTACCGACCGATCCGACGGATCCTCCAGTCGGTGGTGCTCCTGCATGGGAAGCCGGTAAGGTTTATAACACGGGTGATCAGGTGAGTTATAAAGGTGCGGTTTATCAAGCCAAGTGGTGGACACAAGGTGATGATCCTACTAAAGGTGGCCCTTGGGCGTTAGTTTCTGCTGGAACGACACCGCCAACGGAACCTACTCCTCCGCCAACAGAGCCAGTACCTCCAACTGAGCCTGTGCCTCCTACCGAGCCAACACCAGTTCCGCCGACAGAGCCAACGCCTACGGATGCGATTGTGTGGCAACCTGGGGTAACCAAAGTTGCCAACGGTGACAAAGTTATCTATAACGGCCAGTGCTTTATTGCGAAGAATAACCCTGGAGTTTGGGAATCACCAACTCAGCCTAACTGGTTCTGGGATAAAGCTGTTTGCTAATGTACTGTATTTAAAGTGTTTATTTAATCGCTCAACTTAGGTTGGGCGATTTTTTATCCGTACCTGTAACTAACTGTTTCAACAATCTAAGTTTCCAATAAGATCTTTTTTCTTTTGTCTGCCTGTTAATTAAAATCCGCGCGTAATTTTTACAAACATTTTTGAATTCACACTCTGAAGGTAAGTTCACATGTCAACTAAGCTAGCCAACCCAGCACCTCTTGGTCTGATGGGTTTCGGTATGACCACCATTCTGCTTAATATCCACAACGCAGGTTTTTTCCCAATCGACTCGATGATTTTGGCGATGGGTATTTTCTACGGCGGTCTGAGTCAAGTGATTGTCGGCATCATGTGCTTTAAGCGTGGCGACACCTTCGGTACAACGGCATTTACCTCTTACGGTCTGTTCTGGTTAACTCTAGTCGGTTTGATCGTAATGCCATATATGGGGTTACCAGCAAGCCCTGCATCTTTTATGGGATGGTACTTAGCGTTGTGGGGGATCTTCACTGGCTTTATGTTTATTGGTTCACTGTGCTACCCAACAGCGAAGCAAGTTGTATTTGGTTCTCTGACTATTCTATTTGCTCTGCTTGCTGCGCGTGATTTCACCGGTAGCGAACTGATTGGTACCATTGCGGGTATTGAAGGCATTTTCTGTGGCGCAAGCGCTATTTACTTCGCAATGGCACAAGTACTGAACAATGAATACGGTCGCGTTGTATTGCCAATCGGCGAAAAACGCGTACAGCCAGTTAAAGCACAAGAGCTGGCGGCGTAATTAACATTTGGGAACGTGGAAGGGTTAGCCTGTGGTTAGCCCTTTTTTTGTTGCCAAGCCAAACTGACTACTCTGTTTTAGCGTTCAATAAAAGGTTAACTCAGTAGCAATAAGTCATTACGGTGAAGGGAATCTTAGTGGAAATCGAGTAAGATGCCGTCTACTCAAGAGTAATTAAAATGGATTGAATATGCTGCGTGATTACGACCTAAACCTACTGACGGTATTTGATGCAGTGATGACGTTAGGTTCAGTGAGTAAAGCGGCGGATAAGCTCAATATGACCTCAGCCTCGGTGAGTCAGAATCTGGCTCGATTGCGAGAACAGATTGGCGAGCCACTCTTTGTACGGCAGGGGCGAGGTTTACAACCTACTCAATACTCGCTCAATATGCACAAGCATATTTCCGAAGGGCTGAGTGCTATTCGTTTTGGCTTGGAGACAGATACCACCTTTGAGCCAAGAACCAGCACTCGGGAATTCATCATTGGTGGCCATGTTTATTTCGATTTATTGGTTTTGCCTCAGCTCCTGCATAGAATCAACGAGATAGCTCCACACATTTCAGTTCAGTTAAAGCCCTACGAAGATAACCATTTCACTCCAAGCCAAGTATTGTGTGAGCGGGAAGTGGATCTGTTCTTATCATCGTTACCTGTGAGTCACCCCTCTGTGATTACCAATCAAATTTCTGAAGAGGCGTTAGTTGTGGTATATGCCAATAATCATCCTCGTATTAAAGGTGCACTGACGGTTCAGCAGTTTTTTGCAGAAAAGCACACAGCACTAACGAGCCGTCGCTTTGGCAATTACATGTTTTCGAATTTGGTGGATCAAGCACTTCCTGCACGTAAAGTGCATTATCAAAGCGATTCCATGCTGAACCTGATGGCGACCGCATCGGTGACGGATCTCCTCTGTTTTACCCCAAAGCGACTTGCGGATATGTGGGCTGAAAAATTGGGTTTGCAGATCCATCCTCTGCCTTTTGATATTCGCCCCGTTCCTACATTTATGTGTTGGCATAAAGCCAAGCAGCAAGATAAAGGGTTAATTTGGTTGCGTCAGCAAATTGAGGAAATTCTCGCTTAACAGTTAAGCACTGCTTAACTATTGATTATTGTTTCACGAATCGTTTTGCCAGATTTTCTCTCTTATTCTTGTATAAATACTAACGGCATAAGAGAGATACCAAATGAAAACCGTCTTTAAACCCACCCTACTTGCTGTACTCATTGCTACTTCTGCCCCTGCTTTAGCACATTCTTTTACTTCAGAAACCAAAGCACCGAGTACGACAACGCAAGCTTTTGCCGCAGAGCAACGCAGCACTTTACCATTTGACGATAAAAAAGATTTTAAACTGGTTGAGAAAGGCCTGATCGCGCAACAAAAAGATCTCAAAATCAAAGATTCGAACGGCAAGGTAGTGTGGGAATTGGGTAACTACAGTTTCTTATTGGATGGCCGTAATTACGACAGTATTCACCCAAGCTTACAGCGCCAGGCACAGCTGAACATGCATCATGGTCTGTATAAAGTGACGGATCGTATTTATCAGGTGCGTGGTTACGATTTGGCGAACATTACCTTTGTGAAGGGCGATACAGGCTGGATAGTGTTTGATCCTCTCACCGTACCGGCAACGGCCAAGGCTGCATTGGATTTTGTGAATAAAGAGTTAGGTGAACGTCCGGTGAAGGCTGTGGTATACAGCCATGCACATGCTGACCATTTTGGTGGTGTAAAAGGTATTATCAGCCAAGAGCAAGTTGATCGTGGCGAAGTACAAGTCATCGCTCCTAAAGGCTTTTTGAGTCATGCAGTTGCGGAGAACGTACTGGCTGGGAATGCGATGTCGCGTCGTACCACTTATCAATATGGTAATGTGCTTCCCAAAGGCGCTACGGGGCAGGTGGATGCTGCGATTGGTAAAAACGTCGCACAAGGAGAAGTGAGTTTGATCGCCCCTAGCAAAGTGATCACTGAACAAACGGAAACCGTGGAGATTGACGGTGTCACAATGGAGTTTCAAAACACGCCGGGAACCGAATCACCAGCGGAGATGAATACTTATTTCCCTCAATTCAAAGCGTTGTGGATGGCGGAAAATACGGTAGGTGGTTTACATAATGTGTACACCTTACGTGGCGCTGAAGTGCGTGATGCACAAGCATGGAGTAAATACATCAACCAATCCATTCATATGTACGCCAAAGACGCCGATGTGATGTTCGCTTCCCATACTTGGCCACGTTGGGGGAATGGCAATATCAACAACTTCTTGCGTAAACAGCGTGATATGTATGGCTACATTAATGATCAAGCGCTACGTTTGGCCAACCATGGGGTAACCATCAATGAAATTCAGGATGAATTCCATGTTCCTGATGTGTTGGCAAAAGAGTGGTATAACCGTGGCTACCACGGCAGCTATCATCGTAATGCTAAAGCCGTGATCAACAAATATCTGGGCTATTTTGATATGAACCCAGCCACCTTACGCCCACTTGCACCTACTGATGCTGCACCGAAATACGTAGCTGCAATGGGTGGCATAGATAACGTGCTGAAGATGGGCCAAGACGCATTCAGCAAAGGGGAGTACCGTTGGTGTGCTGAAATTGTTGATAAAGCAGTGTTTGCTGAGCCTGCGAATAAACAAGCGCGTTACTTGCAAGCGGATTGTTTGGAGCAGTTGGGCTACCAGAGTGAATCTGCCGGTGAACGTAATACCTATTTGATGGGCGCTTACGAGCTGCGTAATGGCTTACCCAAAGTTTCTGCGACGAAAACGGCAAGCCCAGATATGGTGGTGGCAATGGATACCGAACTGTTCCTTGATTACTTAGGGGTACGCCTGAATGGGGATAAAGCGGCTGGTGTGGATTACACCATTAACTTTGTTCTACCGGATGTGAATGAGAAGTTCTTGGTAGAACTGGAAAACGCGCACTTAAATAACCTGAAAGGGGTTCAATCAGACAAGCCCGATATGACATTGACGCTTAATCGTTCGGAACTGAATCAGGTACTGATGGGCAAAACTACCATCACTCAATTAGCCAAAGAAGGTAAAGCGAAAATTGAGGGTAACGGCAAAGCGCTAACGGACATCGCAGGCATGTTGGATAGCTTCGAGTTCTGGTTCAACATCATCGAACCGAAAACAAAGTAATACATCATCGAACCTTCATGAGAAAAACAAAGGGTTAGCTTATGCTAACCCTTTGACTTAGTTATGTTGTGTTCACTGCTTTTTCTTATATTGAGCTAGTTTGCTCTACCTCATGGGTCTCTTTTACTTCCGACTTTGGCGCTTTGCCCGTTTTGCGGAGGTATTTCCCTTCCCAATAAGTGGCTCCTTTAATGCCAAGCTTAACTGGGTTGAAGATAAACTCGGTTACACCTTGCTTTTGCTGGTCTTCATAATCCTTTAGCGCGGCCATGGTTGGCTTAGACATAAAGAAGATGATAATGATGCCAACGATGTTCAACCATGCCATCAAGCCTACTCCTACGTCACCCAACGCCCATGCCAAGTTGGCGGTTTTGACCGTACCGTAGAAGACGGCAGCCATCATCACAATTTTTAGTACAAACATCAGGCCATCGACTTTGAAGGTGCGGCGGATGTACGCAACGTTAGTCTCGGCGATGTAGTAGTAAGCCAAGATTGTAGTGAAGGCGAAGAAGAACAGCGCAAACGCTACGAAAGGTTTACCAATGCCGGGCAGGGCACTGTCTACCGCAATTTGAGTAAAGGCTGGGCTGCTGGCAATAATGTCTGCGGGGAGATTTTGTACAAGGAAGATACCTTCACCCGCACCGTGTACGTTATAAGCACCAGTGATCAAAATCATAAACGCCGTGGCGGAACAGACCATTAAGGTATCAATGTAGATGGAGAATGATTGTACCAAGCCTTGCTGAGCTGGGTGCTCGACACTTGCGGCAGCGGCAGCGTGTGGCCCAGTGCCTTGACCCGCTTCGTTTGAATAAACCCCACGTTTAACCCCCCAACCAATAGCAGCACCAACGCCCGCCATGGGTGAGAATGCATCTCCCACAATCATAGCGATGATGCGTGGCACTTCAGCGATGTTGAGTAGGATGATCACAAAAGCCGTGATGATGTACGCCAGTGCCATAAAAGGCACCACGATTTGGGTAAAGCTAGCGATGCGTTTTACACCACCAAAAATAATGAAGCCAAGTAGGATAGAAATGACTGTGCCGGTGAAAATTTTGGCGAAACTAAAAGTACCGATCGCAGTTTCAATCATTGGGCCTGAGCCAAACGCTGACTCCACCGCATTACCAATACTGTTGGATTGCACACCCGGTAATAGCACCCCACAAGCAAAAATGGTAGCAATCGCGAAGATCCAAGCATACCATTTTTGACCCATCGCTTTTTCAATGTAGTAAGCGGGGCCACCACGGAATTCCCCGTTATCTTCTTCCTTGTAGATTTGCGCCAGAGTGGATTCTGCATAGGCTGTGGCTGCACCGAAAAAGGCCACCATCCACATCCAGAATACGGCACCTGGACCACCAAAACCGATCGCCGCAGCGACACCAGCAATATTACC
>JBOFIW010000007.1:0-2463 GCA_051650365.1 Vibrio sp.
CAGTGAATACTCCGGCGGATCTGAAAGGGTTGAAAGTCCGTGTTCAGCCAAGCCCATCGGCTATTGCTATGGTGAAGGCGCTGGGTGGTAACCCAACGCCACTGGCTTACGGTGAGCTTTACACCGCGCTGCAACAAGGCGTAGTGGATGCCGCGGAAAACAACATTCCATCGTTTAGCTTGAGCCGCCACAGTGAAGTTTCCAAATTCTTCAGCTTAGACGAACACACCATGGTTCCAGATGTACTGGTGATTTCGACTAAGACCTACGACAAGTTAACTCCAGAGCAGCAAAAAGCATTAATGAAAGCCGCTGCGGATTCTTCGGAATACATGAAGAAGCTTTGGGCAGAATCGGAAGCGAAAGAGCGCACCAAAGCAGAAAAAATGGGCGTAACGTTTGTTGAACCAAACAAAGCGGCTTTCGTGGAAGCTGTTCAACCAATGTATCAAGAGATTGAAAAGAGCAATCCAGAGCTAAATCAGTTGGTTGAACGCATTAAAGCCGTTCAGTAATTCATTAAAATCGTCGTAATTGTAAAATTAAAACAAGGTGTTACCACATACTGGTACATATAGGTTGACCAATTATTATTGGTCATTATGATGGCGTGAGTAGTGAGATGAAATACAGTGACAATATCATCATGATGCCTTTTGAACCGAAAAGACCGTATCAAGAGATTGGTTTAGTACTAAGAAAAGAGTTGATCAACGGCCACTATAAAGTGGGGGATAGACTTCCGCCTGAGCGCGATATTGCTGAACGTTTAGACATCAGCCGTACCGTAGTGCGTGAAGCCATCATCATGTTGGAACTGGAAAACTTAGTCGAAGTGAAAAAAGGCTCGGGTGTCTATGTCATTAATATTCCATCGAAAAATAACGCTCGTGAGAATGTGATCAGCGATGATGCTGGCCCGTTCGAAATGCTCCAAGCGCGACAGTTGCTCGAAAGCAATATTGCTGAATTTGCCGCAACGCAAGTCACGCCGGGAGACATCGTGAAGATGCGTGCCGCACTCAAACTGGAACGTGATGAACTGGTGAGTGGCGCGCAAGAGTGTCACGGTGATGAAAGGTTTCATATGTGCATTGCAGAGGCAACCCAAAACTCTGTGCTGGTGGACATGTTGAGACAATCATGGGAACGACGCGAAAAAAGTCCGATGTGGAAAAAACTGCATTCTCACATCAGCAGTCAAGACTATCGTGAAGAGTGGTTTGACGATCACGCCAAAATTCTTGCCGCTTTGCAGCGTAAAGATCCTATCGCAGCCAAAAGTGCCATGTGGCAACACCTTGAAAACGTAAAGCAGCGCCTGCTGGCGTTGTCCGACGTCGACGATCCTAACTTTGATGGTTACTTATTTAGCTCAAACCCAGTGGTTCTACTGGGTGCTGAAAAAAGATAACCCTCTAGCCAGCGTAAGCTGGCACTGATCAGCGCGGTTGTTTTGCAACCGCATAATAAGAAGTCGTTAAGCACTGAGCTTGAAATATTCGAGCGGGATAAGTGCGTTTTGAAAAAGGTGAGTGTCATGGAACAAACTTGGCGTTGGTACGGCCCGAATGATCCCGTTTCTTTAGACGATATTCGTCAGGCGGGCGCAACGGGCATCGTGAATGCTTTGCATCACATCCCGAACGGGGAAGTGTGGTCAAAAGAAGAGATTTTAAAACGTAAAGCGATCATTGAAGCGAAAGGGCTGACTTGGTCTGTCGTGGAAAGTGTGCCTGTCCATGAAGAAATTAAAACTCAAACCGGCAACTACCAACAGTGGATCGAAAACTACAAACAAACCCTGCGTAATTTAGCGGAATGCGGCATTGATACGGTTTGCTATAACTTCATGCCCGTACTGGATTGGACGCGTACCGATCTGGAATTCGAAATGCCTGATGGTTCAAAAGCGCTGCGTTTCGACCAAATCGCGTTTGCTGCGTTTGAGCTGCATATTCTCAAACGCCCAGGTGCAGCAGCGGATTATACCGAAGTAGAACAAGCGCAAGCCTTGGAATACTTCAACAACATGAGTGAAGCGCAGATTCAGCAGCTCACCAACAACATTATTGCTGGTTTACCGGGTGCGGAAGAAGGCTACACCTTAGAAGAGTTCCAAGCCCAGCTTGATCGTTATGCCGGCATTAACAAAGATAAGTTGCGTGAGCACATGGCGTATTTCCTCTCACAACTGATGCCGATTTGTGAATCTTATGGTTTGAAACTGGCGGTACATCCTGATGATCCACCGCGCCCGATCCTTGGCCTGCCACGTATTGTCTCAACGATTGAAGACATTGATTGGCTGACCGAAAACGTGCCAAGCAAAATGAACGGCTTAACCATGTGTACTGGTTCGTACGGTGTGCGCGGAGATAACGATCTGGTTAAGATGATCAAAAAGCACGGCGAGCGTATCTACTTCACACATTTACGTTCAACCAAACGTGAAGAGAGCAA
>JBOFIW010000008.1:0-5349 GCA_051650365.1 Vibrio sp.
CCAAACGAACTGACACCCGCGTACAAGGGACCTTCTTGAGGCAAATACATCGGTGTCGTATTGATTTTCAATACATTATTGGGGTCATGTTGACAGATAGAAGAAGAGAATCCACTGAACATCGGATGCCCTGGCAATACCCTATATTGAAGAGATTTTGCAGCTTTGATGAGTCCCGTGACACCAGCCGCCACATCTAAATGTCCAACACTAGCTTTAGCCGAGCCAAGGAATAAAGGCTCATGACGTTTACCTTGTAAGCTCATAATTGATTTTACTTCAAGCGGATCACCCAACCTCGTAGCAGTACCATGCGTTTCCACAAAGTTGATATCTTGGGCATCGATCCCAGCCAAGTCCAGAGCTTGACTGATCACAGCACTCTGCCCCTGAACACTCGGTGCTGTATAACCGATTTTATTTACACCATCATTATTTACCGCCGAAGCCTTAATCACAGAAATAATATGATCGCCGTCAGCTACTGCTTCCGTTGCCCTTTTCAGGGTAACAAAAGCAGCTCCTTCTCCCCAAACCGTACCATCTGCTTGTTGATCAAATGGTCGACAATAACCATCGGGAGATAAGATCATGCCTTGCTGATAAAGATATCCCGTTCGCGCATGAAGCAAATGGACGCCACCTGCCACCGCAAGATCGCATTCACCCGCCAACAATGCCTGGCAAGCGAGATGAACAGAAACAAGAGAGGTGGAACAAGCAGTGTTCACCGTAATAGCAGGCCCCTGTAATCCAAGCTGATAAGCAATTCGTGTAGCAAAAAAATCGCGATACACGTAAGTGTTGAGCTCGTATTCAGAAGCCAAGTTGTCCGGCACACACTTGCGTGCACTTTCTTGCCAATGAAAGTTAATGCCCGCACCAAGATACAAGCCCGTTTTCGCTGCACAACTTTCTGGTGCATAGCCAGCATCATCGAGCGACAGCCACACATTTTCAAATGCTAAGCGCAACTGAGGATCCATTAATTGCGCATCGCGCTGGCTAAACGAAAAAAAATCAGCATCGAAATTGTCTGCCTCATCGAGAACACCACCTCGCCAAATACGCTGTTCAGGATCGTCACGCAGGCAACGCTCTTCTTTGCGTAATTCTCGAATAACATGCTTATTGCTCAGCAAATTTTGCCAAAACTCATCCACATCCTTAGCCCCGGGAAAGCGGCCTGCACATCCAATGATGGCGATATCAAATTCATTTGGCACTGTCATGATCACTTTCCTTGTGTTGTTTGACTTCTTGACGATTGAGCAACCTTCTTGTCATCGTTCTTTTCTCAGCATTCCCCGTGGTGTGAGAAGAGGATCTACTTTGTTTTATAGTCATTTGAAGTGAAGGCCCGCCGTGGTATTCATCCGATACTTTCCCGGCTATCAAATGTTCTGCAGGAGAAAGAAAGGCGGCCATCGCTGCTTGGGTGGGATACTCAAAAACAAAAGTGTCACTGAGTTTTTGGCCTAACTCATTTTCCAATTGATAGAGCAACTTATTGGCTATTAATGAGGTCCCTCCTGCATCAAAGAAGTTGGTGTGAATATCTACGCGTGATCTCAAAATTTTCCACCAGGCATTGCTGACGATGTCATAAGCCGAAAGTTCGCTAACCTTTCGCTGGGGTAGCGTCATTTCCAAAGGTTGCTGAGACTGACACAGAACTGACAAGACATTGCGGTCCGTTTTCGCATTCGCGTTAATCGGCCACTCCAAAATTTTGACCCCTTGGCTTGGAATCATATAGGCTGGTAAGCTCAGCTTAAGCTCGGTTTGAATCGCCAAATATTCAACATCGCCCTGATAACAGCACACCAAGTCTTTCCCCATAGGAGTGTCGATGACCACCACACAGCAACGCGCGACTTTAGCGTGAGACAAGACAGCATTCTCAACATCACCGAGCTCAATACGGTGACCACGAATTTTGCACTGACTGTCACTGCGACCTAAAAAGTCCAGTAAGCCATCAGGTCGTAGCGCGACCAAATCTCCAGTGCGATAGTAACGCTGTCCAGCTTTATCGCTCACAAAGACCTCTGCAGTTTTCTCCTCCAAGCCAAGATAACCTTCAGCCAAAGTACAACCACTGAGAACCAATTCACCAATTGTGCCCGGCGGTAAGGCCCGCATATGAGGATCACGCACTGATGCAAAACATCCATCGAGTAAGCCACCAATGGGAGTCGTGGCCGACAATACCTTGACCGGTTCAAGCATAACCCAAACAGTCGACTCTGTTGGGCCATAAGCGTTCCAGCATTTCAGCCCCAATTTATTGAGTTTCTTGATTAATTCACCTGGAACTGGTTCACCACCAAGGATGGCATCTGCGTTGAGTTCGCGCATTTGGCCCGATTCCAACAACATGTTCCACGTTGTTGGTGTTGCTTGAATAAGGGTGCAAGGTAAATGATTAAGCATTACGGCAAGTCGACGCGCGCTACGTTGGGTCGATTCCGACAGAATATGTACTGTGCCGCCACTCATTAGTGGGGCAAACAACTCTAATACTGATATGTCGAAACCTATCGACGTGATCGCAGGTACATAACTGCGCTGCGTCATTTTCAATCGTTGACAGATTTGATGAAGAAAATGATCTCGCGCTTTAGCACCAATCATGACGCCTTTCGGCCTTCCCGTAGAGCCTGAAGTAAATAAAATATAGGCACGATAATCTTGCGGAGTCTTGATATCTAAACTCATGCTATCTGTCGAATCTACCGAATGAACATAGGCAAACAACGTATCAACACTGACATACTTAGCATCGGTAATAACTTGTGGAAAACGCTCATGGCCAATCAGGACTTGCACATCGAGTTGCTGAAAAATAGTTTGAGTACGTTGGGTTGGTTGATCGGGTGAGATCGGTATGTAGGTCGCACCAAGCCGGTTAACCGCAAGCATAAGCACCATAACTTGATAACTACGCGGCAAATAAAGTACTACTTGCTGGTTTGCACTTACTCCGAGGTGAACGAGCTCAAAGGCTACCCTATCAATATCTTTTTGAAGATCGCGATAACTGATAGCACGACCATCTTCATCTTTCACAGCCAAACTCAGCGGTGATCTCTCAGCATGCCGGTTTATCGAATCGAGTAACGAGCAAGGCTCAAATGGTGGTTGTTTGACAGCCTGTAGATGGGTGTAACACATACTCTCGTCGGGTGTGAGTAAGCTAATTTCGCCAAGCGGCATATTATTTGTAGCGAAAATCAGTTGGTTTAATATGTAAAACAATCGAGTAGGCAGGCTATGCAGTTCATCCTGAGAAAAATACTGACGATTGAGCTGAATATCGATATCAGGAACCTCACCTGCGGTGTACTCGCGGACATAAACTTGTATTGGTGTCGGATCATCTAAGTTTGCGAGAGCCTTCAAACGACCAAAAGCTTCGCCGTAGTGACAGTGAAATAGCATAGACTCATAAGAAAACAACAAATCACAGATTTGCTGATTCTGATTACGGGCAATTTTGTTTTCCCGACTCAGTTTTGTGACAGGGTAGCGCTGATGACGAATATCACTTCTTAAGCGCGCCTTTAGCTCATGCATCGCTTCACAAATGGTCATATTGGGGGACAGATCAAGTTGTAAGAGCGACAATCCTGCGAAATGCGCTACTTTGCTTTTCATCGCTTTCGATATACGCCGATGGGTTGGACGCCCAATCATCAATGATGGTCGGCCACGGCTATCAGCAAAACATAACTGCAAAGCTAGCAACATGTAGTGTTGTAAAGTGACATCCACTCCACAAGGAAACTTTTGCAATTTAGACCAACACTCAACAGATAGAGGCGTGTAATGACGCTTTACCGCTACCCCATCTACCTCACTTTTAATTGGCGAAATAATCTGATAACTCGTTTTGGCAAACTCTGTCCAATATTGCTCATCTTTCTTACGGCGATTTGAATCCCAATAGCCCTGCTCGCTGGATGATATATCACTTAATGTCAGGGAACGCAGATCGTCGGTGTGCTCTAAGTTACCCAGAAAGCCGTTGTAGCCATTGACGATTCGTTGATGAAACTGATTGAAGCCAACACCATCCATAACAATATGGTGCCAGATATGTGCGAGGACATGCTGATTTTCAGCACATTTAAAAATCAAAAATATATACAATGGTGGCGATATTAAACTGAACGGTTGTTGAATATAACGCTGAATTGTCTTGTGGATTTCCTCATAAGATGCTTTATATTCCCATAAAGAAAAATCATATCGTTTGATTAATGCATGACTATCTAAATGTGGTAACTTCGTCGGTTTACCTTCGATTGTGCAATAAGAATAGTGAAAAACCTCTTCTTGATGGCAAACTGTTCTAACACAATCCTCCAACCTATCTAGATCTAAAACACCATCAATAACCTCATAGGAACCCAAATTGTAACGTGCTGATTCAGGGTAGTTTTCATGTGCTTCATACACTTCCAACTCAGCTAAAGTTAATGTTTTATTACCTTCTGTTGTTATACCATTCATTATCAGACACCAAGCTAACCATCATTAATTTCACTACGCAAAATAATTTGATAGGACATTAACTCAAACTCGGTTCACCTTAAAAGCACTCTATCTAAAAACTAACAAACAAACTCAATTTAACTCGACCACATCTTATATTTACCTGTAATAAAAATAATGAAACTATAATTATCTCGACTTAGATCTCATTTATTTACAAATAGAACCATCAATTAAAGACATATCATCATTATATTGACCCATCATTAACAGAACAAAATGAAATAGATTTATCTAAATACTCAACTTGAGAGACTAAAAACTGGCACCTCATAGAAAATCAACAGATACGATGAACACACTGTTAATAGATTTGTATATAATTCAGTGTAACTTAACGCATTGAATCCCTGGAAGAACATAGAGTTTAGTGAAAGCCACATATCACATTCGATACTGTGAGGCTTACTAAATCATCACAACAGAACTCAGATTATCGAATATCTCTGATTCTGATCGATTCAGAATTCAATAACTTACTCAAGCACACACAACATAAAACAGAAAAGTGACGTTTGTCTATTGCTAATACTTGAATGAATTAACCACAACACATTGTAAAAAAGATAACAAACAGAGGAAACAACTTATTAAATAGAAAACATCGAACATTATCTTGAGAAAAAACATCATCTCGATGGAATTGGACACTAGGTTAAGATACTCCTATGGATTACATAAAAATAATATAGCTATAATACATTAACAGTAGAATTAGTAATAATGGTTAAAATAACATCTCCATGGGCAAAATAACGTCCTACAGCCTGCCACCCCTCAGGATATGTT
>JBOFIW010000009.1:0-2597 GCA_051650365.1 Vibrio sp.
GTTTCAGCTCGGCCTTCAGCGGCTGGAGTGGTTAATAAATGGTTGAAGGTAGCAGTAAGAAACGCGAGCGTTTTACCAGTCCCTGTTTGGGCCTGGCCTGCGATGTCTTGGCCGGAGAGCAGTACCGGCAACGCCAATGCTTGGATAGGGGTACAGTAAACAAACCCTTTTTTTTCCAGTCCATCAATAACTTGTGGCTGTAAACCAAAGTCGGCGAACTTATGCTCTGTGATATGCGTCTTTTTCATGGCTATAGAATATCAGCTTACGCTTGCAATACGGAAGCAAATACATTCCAATAGAGCATCTATTTACTGGTTGAGTTATAACCAGTGCAGAAAATCACATTGGAGTGAAAGATGAGTGACAAAATTTTGCAGCTGACCGATGACGGTTTCGAGAACGACGTAATCAAAGCTGCAGGCCCGGTTCTGGTTGACTTTTGGGCGGAATGGTGTGGTCCTTGTAAGATGATTGCACCGATCCTAGATGAAGTGGCTGATGAATACGCAGGCAAACTCACTATCGGTAAACTGAATATTGACCATAACGCAGGAACACCACCTAAGTTTGGTATTCGCGGCATTCCAACACTGCTTCTATTTAAAGATGGTAGTGTGGTGGCCACCAAAGTTGGTGCGCTATCTAAGACTCAACTTAAAGAGTTCCTCGACGCGAACCTGTAATGAGTCAAACCGCCAAGCCGTACATAGCAATATGTACGGTTTTGTTTTTGGCAAAAAACAATTTCTAGACTAGGCTAGTATTTAGTGCTAGTTTATCGCACGTTAATTAAACAGTTGTTCACTTCTTGGTCAATCCTGAGACCATATCCATCTTAACTTAACAACGATCCTTTTTGACTAACTAAGTATCCACCACAATGAATCTAACAGAACTGAAGAACACCCCTGTGTCTGATCTGGTTAAGCTTGGCGAAAGTTTGGGCCTTGAAAACCTGGCACGCCTACGCAAACAAGACATTATTTTCGCAATCCTTAAAGCACACGCAAAAAGTGGTGAAGACATTTTTGGCGATGGGGTTCTGGAAATTCTTCAAGACGGTTTTGGTTTCTTACGTAGTGCAGACAGTTCATACCTTGCTGGCCCTGACGACATCTATGTGTCACCTAGCCAAATTCGTCGCTTTAACCTACGTACAGGCGACTCAATTGCCGGGAAAATTCGTCCGCCGAAAGAGGGTGAACGTTACTTTGCATTGCTCAAAGTGAACACTGTAAACGATGACCGCCCAGACAACGCCCGCAACAAAATCCTTTTCGAGAACTTAACTCCTCTGCATGCCAACGAACGTATGGTAATGGAACGTGGTAACGGCTCCACAGAAGATATTACCGCGCGTGTTCTCGATTTGGCAGCACCAATTGGTAAAGGTCAACGTGGTTTGATCGTTGCTCCGCCAAAAGCGGGTAAAACCATGCTGCTGCAAAACATTGCTCAAAGCATTGCCAGCAATCACCCTGAGTGTGTGCTGATGGTGCTACTGATTGACGAGCGTCCAGAAGAAGTGACTGAAATGCAGCGCCTAGTAAAAGGTGAAGTGGTTGCTTCAACCTTTGATGAGCCAGCATCGCGCCACGTCCAAGTGGCTGAAATGGTGATTGAAAAAGCCAAACGTCTGGTTGAGCACAAGAAAGATGTGGTGATCCTGCTTGACTCGATTACACGTCTGGCTCGTGCGTACAACACTGTAGTTCCAGCATCAGGTAAAGTACTGACTGGTGGTGTGGATGCGAACGCATTGCATCGTCCTAAGCGTTTCTTTGGTGCAGCACGTAATGTAGAAGAAGGCGGTAGCTTGACCATTATCGCTACTGCGCTGGTTGATACCGGTTCGAAGATGGATGAAGTGATTTACGAAGAGTTCAAAGGTACAGGTAACATGGAACTGCACTTGAACCGTAAGATTGCTGAAAAACGTGTTTTCCCTGCTATCGACTTCAACCGTTCAGGTACTCGTCGTGAAGAACTGCTGACTAAGACCGATGAGCTGCAAAAAATGTGGATTCTGCGTAAGATCGTTCACCCAATGGGCGAAACCGATGCGATGGAATTCCTGATCGATAAATTGGCAATGACCAAAACCAACGATGAGTTTTTCGATGCAATGCGTCGTCAATAATCGCCAATAATTGATAACTCTCTCAAACACCACCCATAGGGTGGTGTTTTTGTTTGCGTTCTGGACAAGCGGTGTCCACACTGATCTAGAACTAACAAGGAGGAATGTATGCAACAAGGATGGTTGTATGTCGTTCTCCTCTTTCTGATCAGTTGGCAAAGTCTCGCGCTGGCGAGTGACATCAATGCGAGTGAGCGTCAACGTTGGCTAGAAGATTCACAAACTCAGCAGAAAGTGGAAGAGCTTTATACTTTAGTACTGCAAAATGAAGTCGATCGATTGCAGTTCAGTTTGCAGCGCATTTCTTACCCAGTACAGGAAGTAACCCGCTTCCTCTTGCTGCAAAAAATTGAGCAAAATAAAGTGATTTTGACGGAGGAACTTGCTGCTTTTATTGCATCTCAAAAGTCACAGACACCGAATTATCTCATTGCAGATCGGGGGGATGGGTACG
>JBOFIW010000010.1:0-4105 GCA_051650365.1 Vibrio sp.
CTTGGCCTTTGAACATGCCAAATCCATCAGGGGCAATATCGGTAAACCATGGAATGGGAGAGCCGACTGGATAAATTTTGGCTGCGAGTTTTAGCCAAAGATTATTCACCAGCTTGTCTATCACATGGGTAACATCGAGCGCATAGAGGAATTTCTTTACAGTTAAGAACGTATCATCATTAGTCCCAGCATCAACCAACGCATTGGTTGCAACTTTAGCAATACCCATCTCAAGCTCTGTGGCTTGAGGGTAAATGGGAGTGACTGCAAGCGTGACAGCAGAGGCATTGTATAAATTTACAGAGCATTCAATTTCAAGTTGTATGTAATTGGGCCCAATGTCGGGAACTAGGCTTGGTGTGTATGAGCTGTATACGATAAGATCACCATCGCTATCATATAGGCCAAATTCTAATACTGACTTGTTCGCAAATTGTGTGCTATCCACGTAGACGAGAGCATTAATCCAACTCTCCGTGGTATTACCATCATTGATCGCCTGACGTCCAAACTCATTCACCAACTCAGTGAACGAGGAGTTAGGTTTGACATACACAAGGTTTGAATCGCCGAGTGCCATTTCACTGATGACCACCTTTTCCCCTGCTAGATAGGCAGCCTCTAGCTTTGCCATGCCTATATCTGTGACGACTGCGGCCTTTAAAGGTTCATTTGCCATATTAATCCATAAGAGTAACGGTAATGCGCTTGCGGCTGCGAACGCGAACACCGGCGTATAAGCCACCTTGACTCACTGGGTTACGAACGATCATGTTCCAGTGTTGAGAGCCTTGCTTGTTACTCTCAACCAGTGTGACCACATTCTCGTAATCCTTTTGAGTCAAACCACCTTGCTCTTGAGTTGCCTCAATTAAAAAGGTGCCTTTGGGTCCTTGAGGGTTCATCTGATGCCACACGGTAAGCTTTGGGCCGAATCCGGTTAGCTCCAGCGCTCGCTCTACAGCCCAAATGGTTCCTTTGTACTTGTAGAGTGTCAGAGCCTCTTTAACGATTGTCCGTTTTCTTTTAACGCTCCAAGCATCATCCCAAGTATCAACACGAAACCACCAAGCTAACCACGGCAGATATGACTCGTGCACATGGTCGATATCAAGCACCTGCAACCCTTTAATGGCAGAGCGAAGCTCGTCCATTTCCTCGGTAGTCAGACGGCTTAATGTTCTTAGCCTGATATCTTGCTTTAAGATTTTGGGAAGCATCATCACCTCTCGTTTATCCAGTGATGGCAGGATACCCCGCATCGAGAACTTAATTTCCGTTCGGCAGATGGCAGGTTTATAAAAAGACACAATGCAGGCCATGAATCACTCACATCGAGACAAGTCATGAGTACTGAAAATCAAACTAAAAACACGGTTGAAACTCCCTTGAAACCGGAAGCTAAGGTTTTCACTTTGGAAGACATTGCACGAGCTATGATGGAATTTGAACTCTGTATTTTGAATACCCCAATCCAGTTTGGTGGCATGGAACTCAATTGTGCGAAACGGGTTCGTAAAGCGCTGGTGAAAGACCGAATTGAAGCGGTGCGCTTCACCAAAGAGCAATACGGGTTTGAGTCTAACGACGCCATCACCGCGCACATTGCATCGAGCATTTTGGTGTTTGGTGAGCGTACTGATGAGAAGCGAGATGAACACGGAAAGCTTACAAACCTAAATATGAAAGGTGAAGTGGTCGTTCCTGTCGATATGCTCATCAACCTACCGTACGAAGAGCATATCAACCTGGCTCACTTGATGGGAAAGAGCTAAACCTCGCTCGAATCAAATCGAAAATCTTTGACCAATCCTTTCATCTATTGACGAATAAGAAAATAGGTATTGCCTCCGTCGGAGAACTAATGAATGCCGATTGGGCGCAATACAACTACTTCATAGAGATCTTTAACCATGGCAACAAGTAATAACAGCGGCTACGCATTAGAACTCATTGTTGGGGTTAAAGACGCCTTTACGCAGCAGTCAAAGAAGATTGAGAATGAGTCTAAAAAGCTGGAGCGAGAGTTTAAGCAGCTACAGAAAACCACCGCTGATATCGATGCGTTTAAGAAAGCCGAAAACGCTCTGAAGGAATTAAATCAGCAAGAAACCAAAAATAAAAAAGCCATCACAGCTCAAGAGCGCGAGCTGGAACGACTTGGGCGAACACTTAAAAATACGGGCGTCGATGTTAATAACATCGCTCAAGAAGAAAGACGCCTGCAAGCCGAAATCCAAAAGACAAACCAAGGACTAAAGCAACAAGGAAGCGCTCTACAACATATAGAGAAGATAGGCACAATTGCTGGCGGTGCAATGGCTTCAGCAGGACTTGCTTGGGCAGGTAATGATAAATCTCGAAATGAGCGCCTTTTGGCGGCTCGCAGTAGCTATTCACTTGAAGAGGTACAGTCGGCTTCACAGCGTCAATTTCGTACAGACTTAATTCGCATGTATGGCGCAGACCAGGAGAGCATATTTGCCGCTCAAGCATTGGCGAAGCAGCAGAACTTGGGGGAAGAAGACACTCAAGCACTCACGAAGGCCACTATCCAATTACAAAAAATCTTCCCTGATTACTCATCACCGGAAACCGTTCGCGCCCTTGCCAACATCTCAAAAGGGTTTGGTATCAACATTGAGGAAGCGGCGAATAAACTCTACGCCACCAGCTCAATGGTTGGTGATGCTAACGGGGATTTACTCGACACCTTTGCTGAATACTCACCTTTGCTTGGCGATAAGATTTCGTTCGACCAATTTGCAGCTTCTATCGTTCGGGCTCGTCAAGCTGGTGTTTGGAACACGGATAAGGTTGGAGACTCATTCAAAGAGTCCTTTATGGCTCGTTTTAGTGATGAGGGGGAATTTGCCAAGCTGGTTGGTGAAGGTGATAAAGCAGGAACGGTTGATGCGATTGAAAATGTAGACCTACGTAATCGAATCAAGGAAGCGGCTTATCGCGTTCGCAATGATGTTGCAACAGGGACAGCACCTGGTAATAACTATGCTGCACTGTTGGCTCTAGTAAATAGTGCTAGCCAAACAGATGCCGCTGCAGTTAAACCCATTCTTGAGGCCATTGGTGGCACCATTATGTCTGAGGATATTGGTACTAAGGGACTTAATGCCATGCAACAAGGCATGCAGGAAGGTGCTAAGGTTTTTGAAGGAGTTGACTCGCTGGATGATGCAGCCAAGGGCATATCAACATCCATAGACAAAGCCACACAATCATTCAGTGCGATGACTGATACGGTTTCTAATAGTGCATCGAATTTGATTGATAAGTTTGATGGTTTAGGTAATGCGGTTTCTAATGTAACAGGCTCCGCAACTGGAGCGATGAATGATAACTCTGGTTTAGGTTATGCTGGCCTTGTTGGCTCTATTGGTTTAGCTGGGTTTGGGGGGTTACTTGCTACGCGAATGGGGAAAGGCGTTTTCAATAAAATCCTCGGAACCGCAATGGGTTCTCAAGGCGGTTTCAAACCTGCGAGTATGTTTAGTGGCCTGTTTACCAAATCCGCAGCAGAGCCTGTGACAAACATTGCCAAAGGTCCTAGCTTTTGGTCTATGGCAGGCCAAAAGGCATTAGGGGGTGGTAAAGGTGTTCTCAAAAAGCTTCCTGTTATTGGTACAGCGCTCAACGCGGCATCCATCGGAATGAGTGCAATGGATGGAGATACCGAAGGCGTTTGGCGCAGTATCGGCTCTACCGTAGGCGGTGGACTTGGTGGACTGGCTGGTGCCTTGTTTGGCGGTGTGGGTGCACTCCCTGGAACAATAGGTGGTTCGCTTGCAGGTGATGAAATTGCAGGCTGGCTGTATGACGTTTTCAATGGTGGGGATGATAAGGTTAACCAGCAAGCTGTTGCCCAGGTTGAACAAACCGTACAGTCAGCAAGCGCACAATCAAAAGCCATCATTACTCAACCACCATCGGCCGTTGAGGTCAGTTTTGCTCCCGTCATTCAGATTGAAGCAACCAGTACCGAACCGGATGTGATGGCTCAAACTTTAGTTGCCGCACTGCGTGATATGACCCCACAACTCAAACAAGTCCTTCACGATGTGATGGATGACTTATGGAAAGATATGGA
>JBOFIW010000011.1:0-2344 GCA_051650365.1 Vibrio sp.
ATGAACAGTAAAGTGCCAAGCAAGATCTGGCTTAGCGAACCATTAATGGGGACGGCAAAGACAAAATGCCCCAAGCCAAGAATGATCGCTACTTGGAGTAATCCGATGAAAATGTAAGGCACAATTTTACCTATCATCAGTTCAATCGAATGCACGGGTGTGGTAATCAACAGCTCCAAGTTGCCACGCTCCCGTTCGCGCACAATTGCCGCACTGGTAAATAGGATCATGGTCATGGTCAAAATCACTCCGAGTAGACCTGGCACTATGTTGACTGCTGAACGGCGACTGGGGTTGTAGAGTAAGGTGATCTCGAAAGTGGGAGTGGTGGGAGGCATTTGTAACACGCTGAAATCAGAGAGCGGCATATTCTTAAGCCCAGTTAGCGCACCAGCGATCATCGTATCGGAGCCATCGATCAACCATTGACCAAGCTCTCGATGTTGCTGGCTGCGAGCGACCAGATCTTTAGGCAGAATCAGTGCAGCGCGGATGTCACCACTTTCAATGGCTTTTTCCGCTGCACCAACCGTGAGGTAGTGCTGTTTTACGGTGATCACTTGGGTCACTTTCACTGATTCCACGAGTAGACGGCCGAAGGTGGAGTGGCTTTGATCGACTACCCCAATCGGAATGTTGCGCACGTCGGTATTGATGGCAAAACCAAACAGCAACAGCTGTATGAGTGGGATCATGACCACCATTCCAAATGTGATTCGATCGCGTGATAATTGGCGAAACTCTTTGATTAATATGGCTTTAACTCGGAATAGACTGTTCATTGCCGCCCCTTGCCCGTCACAGTGACAAACACATCTTCCAGACTGGGTCGAGCCAGTGTTAACTCCGCAGCCATCAAATGAGGGAATGTAGTGCGTAGCCAAAAGATGGGGTCATCCACTTCGCGATAAATCAACACTCGTAAACGAACGCCTAGCTGCGCCGCAGAGCGAACTTGTGGGAAACCGAGCAGCTGTTCTTTTAAATTGCGTAGCGCAGGTGCTTTTATCTCAACAACGTTGACGCCCATTTGCTGCATCAATTTTTCAGGCTCATCATCAGCGCGAATTTCGCCAGCTTCCATAATCGCTAAGCGATGGCAGCGCTCCGCTTCATCCATATAGTGTGTGGTGACGAGAATCGTGGTGCCTTGTGAAGAGAGATCAAACAGCTGTTCCCAAAACTCGCGACGGTTTTCTGGATCAACGGCGGATGTTGGCTCATCAAGAAACAGCAATTCAGGGTTATGCATGGTAGCTGCAGCCAAGGCTAAACGCTGCTTTTGCCCACCACTCATGCTGGATACACGCTGCTTACGGCGTTCATCCAGACCATAGGTTTTCAATTGCTCTTGTGTTCGTTGTTTTAATGTCTGGTGATTCATGCCAAAAATTTGGCCGATGAACTGCAAATTTTCTTGTACAGTGAGGTCATCGTACAAAGAGAATTTCTGCGTCATATAGCCAATTTTTAAACGCAATTGTTCAGATTGTTTTGGGATCGATAATCCCAGTACATTCACTTGCCCTGCCGTAGGTTGTAACAACCCCGTTAACACACGAATGGTGGTTGATTTACCACAACCGTTAGGCCCTAAAAATCCGTAAATACTGCCACGTTCGACTTTTAGGTTGATGTTATTGATGGCAGTAAAGTGACCAAATTGCTTGACCACATTTTCCGCGTGGATCGCGTAATCGCTCATCATTACTCCTTACGGTAAATCGACTTGTGCGGGCAGTCCCGATGGGAGTTGCATAGCACTCTCTGGCAGATCGACTTCCGCCAGATACATCAAGCGTGAGCGTTCTTTTTCCGTCAAAGCATAATAAGGCGTAAATGAAGGTTCATTGGCAACCCAACGAACGGTGCCGTGATAAGTCTCTTCAATACCATCAATATGTACAGGTACGGTTTGACCAACCAGAAATTTTGCTCGATGAGTTTCGGGTACATAGACTCGCGCATAAGGGGAGCGATCGGCTTGAACAATGGCGACCACCGTATTGGTAGTGACTCGCTCGCCAATATGGTACGGCAAACTATCAAGTACACCGTCACGCGTGGCGACGATGGTTAAGTCATCCAGTTTTTGTTGCTGTAGCTCTACACTGGCTTGCGCAGCGGCCAATTCTGCTTTGGCTTGGTCTATGTCTTCAATTCGAGCGCCAGCCGTCAATTTACTGAATTCTTCACGGGCGGAAGCCAGTTCTGCGCGCGCAGAATCACGAGCGGAGAGCGCTGTATCTACCTCTGATTGGCTGACTAAGCGTTTAGTAGCCAATTCTGTTTTGCGACGTAACGTGATTTCCGCCTCTTTAAACTGCGCATCGGCTTTGGTTAC
>JBOFIW010000012.1:0-2760 GCA_051650365.1 Vibrio sp.
TTCATTAAAGTTGAAGCGACCAAATTCACTGAAGTGGGGTATGTGGGCAAGGAAGTTGAGTCGATTATCCGCGATCTGACCGATGTTGCGGTGAAGCTGACTCACCAACAAGCGATGGAAAAAGTGAAATTCCGCGCCGAAGAGTTAGCTGAAGAGCGCGTATTAGATGCTTTGCTACCACCTGCGCGTGATGCATGGGGACAAGCGGAGCAGAAAGAAGATAACTCCAGTACTCGCCAAGTGTTTCGTAAGAAACTGCGTGAAGGTCAACTGAGCGACAAAGAGATCGAAGTCAACGTGGCAACACCGCAGATGGGTGTAGAAATTATGGCACCTCCTGGCATGGAAGAGATGACCAACCAACTGCAGGGACTGTTCCAAAACCTCGCGGGTGATACCAAGAAAAAGCGCAAAATGAAGATCAAAGATGCGTTGAAAGCCTTGGTAGAGGAAGAAGCCGCTAAGTTGGTCAATCAAGAAGAACTGAAAGAACAAGCGATTTACAATGTCGAAAATAACGGCATCGTATTTATTGATGAAATTGACAAAATTTGTAAGCGTGGTGAAGTCTCGGGGCCTGATGTTTCTCGTGAAGGGGTGCAACGTGATCTGCTGCCTTTGATTGAAGGTAGCACGGTATCCACCAAGCATGGTATGGTGCGTACCGATCATATCCTTTTCATTGCTTCAGGCGCATTCCAAGTGGCGAAACCCTCAGACTTGATCCCTGAACTACAAGGTCGTTTACCGATTCGCGTTGAACTGGAAGCGCTATCCAGTAACGATTTCAAACGCATTTTGACCGAACCCAAAGCATCGCTCACTGAGCAATATGTTGCGTTAATGAAGACAGAGCAAGTCGACGTTCAGTTTACCGAAGATGGCATCAAACAAATCGCTGATGCGGCATGGCAAGTCAACGAAACCACCGAAAACATCGGTGCGCGCCGTTTACATACTGTGTTGGAGCGCTTGATGGACGAAATCTCGTTCGATGCGACGGAAAAAGCGGGGCAAGCATTTGTGATTGATGCCACCTACGTGAAAGCGCGTTTGGGGGCGTTGGTCGAAGATGAAGATCTCAGTCGTTTCATTCTTTAGAACGCTTTAATTTTATAAGACAGCGAGCCCACCTCAACATAGGTGGGCTTTTTTATCTGGGGAATTTGCGCGTATACTGACGCCACTTTGATCATACTCTCATTATCATGAATAACTCTGTGCAAATTTGGTTGGATGCGGCGCGTCCGAAAACCCTGCCTCTGGCTCTGATCTCTATTTTAACTGGGAGCGCCTTAGCGTTTTCGGCTGGACACTTTCATTGGTTGGTCGCCGTGTTAGCGTTGCTCACCGCAACTTTATTGCAAATTTTATCTAACCTCGCCAACGATTATGGCGATGCGGTAAAGGGGACGGATAACGAGTCTCGGCTAGGCCCAATGCGTGCCATTCAATCGGGTGCAGTTAGCTTAAAAGATATGCAGATCGCGATAACGATCAATGTGTTGCTAACCATGGTTTCAGGCTTGGTTTTAGTGTTTTACGCTTTCGACAATTTGCAAAATATTCTGACGTTTATTGCTCTGGGCGTGCTGGCCATTCTGGCGGCGATTGCATACACAGTGGGTAACAAACCCTATGGTTATGTGGGGCTTGGCGATCTATCGGTCTTCCTGTTTTTTGGTTTGCTCGGTGTTTCTGGTAGCTTCTTTTTGCACACAGGCTATATCGAGTGGAGCTTGTTATTACCGTCTTTTGGGTGTGGTTTGCTCGCGGTAGCCGTACTTAATGTAAACAACATGCGTGATATTGAAAACGATGCCATGTGCGGCAAACGCACCGTTGCGGTGCGCTTGGGGCAAGTGCGCGCTAAACAGTATCACTTTGCTTTGCTGTTTGGTGCAGTTGCAGCATTTGCGGCTTACTTGGTGCTGCAAGACAAACCATTGTGGATCAGCTTGCCATTTTTGCTCTGTTTGTTTGTCGTCACGCGTCATGGTCGTGAAGTCTGGGTTACCGAGCAACCTGCGCAAATCGCCCCTATGATGCCCGTGGTGGTGAAGGCCTCAGTAATCACCAACCTTTTGTTTGTAGGAGTGATCATTGCCCAAACTCTGACAAGTTAATTTGCACTCTGTCATTGCAATGACTCAATCACTCTATATACTCGATGGAAGACTTTCGCTAAGAGAACAAAGCTATGGAATACAATACTTCTGCGCTGTGTGATATCTATCTCGACCAAGTCGATGTCGTGGAGCCTATGTTCAGCAACTTTGGCGGCTGTGCGTCGTTTGCCGGTCAGATCACCACGATTAAATGCTATGAAGATAATGGCTTGATCCGTGAAACCCTAGAGCAAGATGGTCTTGGCCGCATTTTGCTGATTGATGGTGGCGGCTCGCTGCGTCGTGCATTGATTGATGCCGAATTGGCAGCGCTAGCGGAAGAAAATGAGTGGGAAGGTATTGTGGTGTATGGCAGTGTCCGTGAAGTGGATGAACTAGAAGAGATGAGCATTGGCATTCAAGCTATCGCTTCGATTCCTGTCGGCGCAACATCGCAAGGCATTGGTGAAGTCGATATTCCGGTCAACTTCGGCGGTGTCACTTTCCTACCTGAAGATTATTTATATGCCGACAATACCGGCATCATCATCTCGCAAGAACCGCTGAGCGCGGATCTAGGCGAGCAAGAAGAAGAGGAAGATGAGCTGCTGTAAGCGAGCTCATTTGCCCTAAGAATCGAAAAAGCCGATGT
>JBOFIW010000013.1:0-3206 GCA_051650365.1 Vibrio sp.
TGTAGCTATCTTCAACTGCTTTAGTGATAGTTTCACGGTAAGCAACTTGAGGAGCACCCACTTCAAGTTCAACACCGTAAGTACGCTTAAGGATGTCTACTTTGATGTCTAGGTGAAGTTCGCCCATACCTTTCAGAATAGTTTCGCCTGAATCTTCGTCAGTCTCAACTTGGAATGATGGATCTTCTGCAACCATTTTACCGATCGCGATACCCATTTTCTCAGAACCGTTCTTATCTTTAGGCTTAACAGCGATAGAGATAACTGGTGTTGGGAAAATCATAGGCTCAAGAGTACATTCGTGCTTAGGATCACATAGAGTGTGACCAGTTTGAACGTTCTTCATACCAACGATCGCAATGATGTCACCTGCTTGTGCAGATTCTAGCTCGTTACGGTCGTTTGCGTGCATCTCAACCATACGGCCAACACGCTCAGTTTTACCAGTTGCGCTGTTAAGAATGGTATCACCCTTCTTAATCTTACCTGAGTAGATACGAACGAAGGTCAGGGCACCAAAACGGTCATCCATGATCTTGAACGCAAGCGCTTTTAGAGGCGCATCAACAGATACTGTTGCTACTTCGCCAGTCGGCTCACCAGTTGCTGGATCAGTCAGTGGTTGAGGTTCTACTTCTGTTGGAGAAGGTAGGTAATCAACTACTGCGTCAAGTACAAGCTGCATACCTTTGTTTTTGAATGCAGAACCACAGAAAGTTGGGAAGAACGCGAGATCACGAGTACCTTTACGGATACATGCTTTGATTTGCTCAACAGTTGGCTCTTCGCCTTCCATGTAAGCCATCATCAGCTCGTCATCTTGCTCAACAGCAGTTTCGATCATCATTTCACGGTATTCTTCTACCTGATCAACCATGTCTGCTGGAACTTCTTTGATTTCGAAGTTTTCTGGAAGACCTGAGTCATCCCATACGAACGCTTGACGAGTTAGAACATCAACCACACCAACGAATTCATCTTCGCGGCCGATAGGTAGAGTCATAACCAGTGGGTTTGCGCCAAGAACTTTCTTCACTTGTTCAACAACACGGAAGAAGTCAGCACCCATACGGTCTAGTTTGTTTACGAAGATCAGACGAGATACTTCTGAATCGTTCGCGTAACGCCAGTTAGTTTCTGACTGAGGTTCAACACCGCCAGAACCACAGAATACACCGATACCACCGTCAAGAACTTTCAGAGAACGGTAAACTTCAACTGTGAAGTCAACGTGTCCCGGGGTGTCGATTACGTTAAAACGGTGACCTTTCCAGAAACAGGTAGTCGCAGCAGACTGGATAGTGATACCACGCTCAGCTTCTTGTTCCATGAAGTCCATCGTTGAAGCGCCGTCATGTACTTCGCCCAGACGGTGGATTTTACCAGTCAGCTTCAGGATACGCTCAGTGGTAGTGGTTTTACCCGCGTCAACGTGCGCGAAGATACCAATGTTTCTGTATAATGATAAATCTGCCATTGTCTTACTCTGTTAATAAGGTATAAAGTGCGCGCAGAGTATATCACAATCTGTCAAGACTGATACCCCTGCATACACTTGCTAAGAAAAAATATCCCCAAACTACTTAGCGTTGCCGTCAACACTACAGCAACTTCAAGTAGCAAGGGGCATTAACCCTGTGTCTATCGCTGAAAAACTATAGGCGATCCTCAAACGGCTCGCGAGGCATCCAAAGGATATTTTTGCGTTTAACCTTTGTGTACCATTCACTTTCAAAATCCGCAGCCTGTTACAGCTCATCAAAAGCCGCAATCGCATCCGATAATTTCTTCACGCCATGTATTTGCATTCCGGCGATGCCACCTTTCGGCATGTTAGCAATCGGCACAATGGCTTTTTTAAAACCATGTTTAAAGGCTTCATTTAAACGCTCTTGGCCACTGGGGACTGGACGAATTTCACCCGCTAATCCCACTTCGCCAAAAATCACCACATCTTTAGGCAGTGGGCGATCACGAAAACTCGACAATAGAGCCATTAGCAAAGCTAAATCTGCACTGGTTTCCGTGACTTTGACACCGCCCACTACGTTGACAAACACATCTTGATCGGCCATTTGTAAGCCACCGTGTTTATGCAGCACCGCTAATAATAAAGAGAGTCGGTTTTGTTCTAAACCCACAGCAACACGCCTTGGATTAGCCAGTTGTGAGTAATCGACTAAGGCTTGAATTTCGACCAGTAATGGACGCGTTCCTTCCCACACCACCATTACCGAGCTACCTGACGTGGCTTCTTCTCCGCGGGAAAGAAAAATCGCCGATGGGTTACTCACTTCACGCATCCCTTGCCCAGTCATAGCAAACACGCCAAGTTCATTCACCGCGCCAAAACGGTTTTTATGGCTACGTAGTGTACGGAAGCGGCTGTCAGTATCGCCATCAAGCAGAATCGAGCAATCAATGATGTGTTCAAGCACCTTTGGCCCCGCCAATGTACCATCTTTGGTGACATGACCAACGATAAACACCGCCACATTATTTTGTTTAGCATAACGCGTGAGCGCAGTGGCAGATTCACGCACTTGCGCGACACTACCAGGAGACGATTGCACATCCGCGACATGCATCACCTGTATCGAGTCGATGACCATGATGCGCGGTTTCTCTAGCTCAGCGATTTGGCAAATCCGATCCACATTGGTTTCCGAGAGCATTTTTAGATGTTCTTTCGGTAAACCAAGCCGCGAAGCTCGCATCGCGACCTGTTGCAATGACTCTTCACCTGTGACGTACAGCGTCGGCATTTGCGCGGAAAGCAAGCACATGGTTTGCAGTAACAAGGTGGATTTACCTGCGCCAGGGTTACCACCGATCAAAATCGCCGCCCCTGGGACAATACCACCACCTAGAACACGATCTAACTCTTTAAAGCCACTGGTGAAACGAGGCACTTCTTGCAAATCAATATCAGCCAGAGTTTGGACTTTGGCTTCTACTGCTCCAGCGTAACCAACCAAACGCTCATTACGTGCCACTTGTGGGGAAGCGGCTAAACGAACTTCAGAAATCGTATTCCACGAACCACAGGCATTACACTGACCTTGCCAACGCGGAAAATCCGCTCCACATTCATTGCATACATAGGCGCGCTTTGCTTTCACGATCAATCCTCGAACTTGCTCTCACTTATCAGGCGTAATACTTTAAGAAAAAGTGGAACGGCTGCAACATATCGCTAAAGATTA
>JBOFIW010000014.1:0-8126 GCA_051650365.1 Vibrio sp.
GTGGCACAGGTTGATGCCGTACCTGCGGGTGTTTATGCCAAACAAGCTTTGCAATATGCCGGAGTATGGTCGCCACTGGAATCACGCCTTGCGCAAACCAATAACGTGCGTTTAGCTTTGGCGCTGGTGGAACGTGGCGAATCTCCCCTTGGGATCGTTTACAAAACTGATGCTATGCTCAGTGACAAAGTCACGATCGTGACGACTTTCTCAGCGCAGTCACATCAAGCGATTCGTTATCCGCTAGCACAACTTAACGATAAAGCTGCAAGTGCTGAGTTGGTGGCGTATTTCCGTTCTGCCAAAGCACAAAGCATCTTGCAAGGCTTTGGTTTTGATGTTGTCAGTGAGTAAGAAGTTGTGTTGACCGATTACGAATGGGCTGCTTTAGTGCTGAGTTTGAAAGTGGCGGGTTACGCCACGTTATGGCTGCTGCCGATTGGTATAGTGCTCGCTTGGGTGTTGGCGCGAACCTCTTTTGTAGGGAAAGGGTTGATTGATAGCTTAGTGCATCTGCCTCTGGTTTTGCCGCCGGTGGTGATTGGCTATTTGCTGCTGATCAGCATGGGTCGGCAAGGTTTTGTCGGCCAGTGGCTTTATCAAGTGTTTGGGCTGAGTTTCAGCTTCAGTTGGCGTGGCGCGGTGTTGGCTTGTATGGTAATTGCGCTGCCTTTAATGGTGCGCTCAATTCGCTTAAGTCTGGAAAGCGTCGATCAAAAACTCGAACAAGCCGCCCGCACCTTAGGCGCATCACCACTGCGAGTCTTTTTCACCATTACATTGCCGTTAACTTTGCCGGGAATTTTGGCTGGGGTGATGTTGGCTTTTGCGCGTAGCCTTGGCGAGTTTGGCGCCACCATCAGTTTTGTTTCTAACATCCCAGGGGAAACGCAAACCATCCCGTTGGCCATGTTCACCTTTTTAGAAACGCCGGGTTCGGAAATGGAAGCCGCACGGTTGTGTATTATCTCCATCGTTATTGCATTGGGTTCACTATTTACTTCTGAATGGTTAAGTCGGCGCATGAAGCATCGTCTAGGAGTGCAGTAATGAACGAGGTTATTTTACAAATCCAAAAGCAATTGGGGGAAACTCACCTCGATGTGGATTTACGGCTACCCGCATCAGGCATTTGCGCTATTTTTGGCCGTTCTGGAGCGGGGAAAACTTCGTTAATCAACCTGATCAGTGGATTAACCACGCCCGAGCATGGTGAAATTCACCTTGCCGGACGAGCTCTGTTTAGTTCATCACAGCGTATTAACCTGCCAATTGAACGGCGTAAGATCGGTTATGTGTTCCAAGATGCACGGCTTTTTCCACACTATACGGTGCGTGGCAACCTCAATTATGGGGTTACCCAAGCTGATCCGGAGTACTTTATCAGCGTCACTCGCTTATTGGCATTAGAGCCGTTATTAGATCGTCATCCACGCGATCTCTCCGGTGGAGAAAAGCAGCGTGTGGCGATTGGGAGGGCGTTGCTATCTAAACCCGATTTGCTGCTGATGGATGAACCGTTAGCTTCGCTCGATATGCCGCGCAAGAAAGAGGTGATGCCGTTTTTGGAGAACCTCGCGCAGCATTTTCAGTTGCCGATTCTTTATGTTTCACACAGTATGCAGGAAATTTTGCGCTTGGCCGATCATCTGGTGGTGTTGGATCAGGGTAAAGTTTTGAGTTCGGGGCCGATTGAACAAGTATGGTCATCCAAAGCGATGCGGCCTTGGCAATCATTCAGTGAACAAAGCACGCTTTTTTCCGCGATGGTGGCCAAACATCACCAAGAATACGGTTTGACTCAAGTTCGCTTGGCGGATGAGGTTCTACTTTGGGTGCAGCAAGTGGATACTGAGATCGGCAGCAGTGTGCGCATGCAAGTGCGTGCCAATGATGTTTCGATAGCGTTAGACAAACCGACCGCAAGTTCCATTCGAAATATTTTGCCAGCACGCATTGTGGCGATTGAGCACCAACAACCAAGCAAAAAAAGTGTTTCGCTGAAACTGGAATTAGCACCGGAATGCTATTTGTGGGCGGTGGTCACTGAATGGGCTTACGCGGAGTTGGTGCTAGAGGTGGGAATGTCAGTATTCGCGCAAATTAAAGGGGTCAGCGTGTCACAACGTGATGTGATCCTGACCCACTAATCTTTTTATTCCTTAGCCTTACTGATTCTGGTATTGCTTTGCACAGGAATTGGCTTTGCGCGCTGAGTGATCAGCGCGCCAGTTTATGGTGTGCTCGCGAAAAATGTCCAGCACAAAACGCTCCGACAATAGATAACTCACCAGCAAGACAAAGTGCTGCGGCTACTTCTGCTAAAGCTCTTGCTTTGCCTTGCCCCGCTAACCCCATTAAGGATAAGCAGGCCTGTTGGCTAGGTAGGCGAGTGCCGCCCCCAACCGTTCCCACCATCAAATTGGGTAACGTTACACTGGCATACAAACCGCCTTTCGGGTGGATCTCCATACGTGTCATCCCGATTGCGGATTCCGCCACACACGCGGCATCTTGTCCGCACGCTATGTAGAGTGCCGCTAGGGCATTCGCGTAATGCGCGTTGACTCCGATTGCGCCACTGAGAGCACCACCCACCGTCGTCATTTGGCCAAACTGCACCATTTTTTCTGGTGTGGTGTGCAGATATTTTCTGACTAGCTCAGTGGATAGGTGAACTTCGGCGGTCACTTTCTTGCCACGCACGCTGCGTAGCGTGTAGCTGTTGGCTTTTTTATCGCCGGAGAGGTTACCGTCCAAAAAGGCTTGAGTCGGTGTGACCGGAGAGTGGCTCAAAATAAACTCGAATACGGCGTGCGTAGCAATGGTTACCATGTTCTGCCCACTTGCATCGCCGGTGGTGTATTCAAACACCAGGTAGACGTGATTGCCTTCGATATTGACTTGGATATCTTTGAGCTTACCGTGTGCGGTGGTGGATTCTGCAACCTCTTTCATCTGCTCAAATTGGTCAGTGATCCAACCGACAAACTGCCCAGCTTGCGCCAAAGAGAGAAACGCAAAAACCGGAGTACGAGTGACACCTTCATTGATCAATAGTGCACTTGCTCCCCCTGCCGCGGTGATCAGCTGGCTACCGCGGTGATATGAAGCAACCAACGCCGCTTCCGTGGTGGCAAGCGGAACCAGGTAATCCCCTTGGGCATGCGAACCGTTGACGCGCAGTGGGCCGGCAATACCAACAGGTAATTTCACGGTGCCGATGAAATATTCGATGTTTTTTTGGTAAGCCTGCATGGTCTGTTCGGTATGTTCATCGAGCAGTAACGCTTGGGCTTGGGGGGCATCAAGCTTTTGCCAGCGCTTCATCACTTGTTGTTCATTGAGTGCGGGGCTTGGCGTTAGGCGTAAATTTGGCCTGTGAAAACGCGGAGCGAGTTGCTCAGTCAGCATATCGTTATCAAGAGTCGCCATATCCGGCGAATAAGGGGGCAGCAGAGCAAACTTAGGCATAACAGTTCTTGGTATTGAGTTTGCTGGGCATTGTAAAGCGAAAGAGGTGAATTTCAACGCGAGGATAAAAAAGCTTACAGTTTGTTTTAAACACGCACATCCAACATGGTGCCGAGCATGTCCTGATCGCGTTGAATTAAATTGGTGCCAATTCTACTGTAATGTGAAGCTTGATTGAGGCTGTTTAATGCATCTATATGGTTTGCGTACTGTTTTTTTACTGCGGGTGGATCTGGTTGCAGTGTGGGATCAACTCGTTTTTCACTCGAAATTTCAACAGGTAGGCTAGACTGCTGAATGTCACGTGCCGCATCCTCCATCATTTTGGATGATTGCATGAGCATTGAGGTGCTATTGGGAACTGCTGATACAGGCATAATGCTTACCTCACCGGTGTGCTTAAAGTTTAGCTGCGCCGACTAGGTTTCTCAAGTCAAGAAAACAGATGCGTAATTGTATCAAGCTCTTCATCGGTGAGTAGAGAAGTGCTGCCTTGGTGAAGTGAGCGGGCTATTTCTCCTTGCAGGGCAAGCAGTTGCTGCGGGCTTAACTGGCTCAGCTGTGATTTCCAATGCTCAAATTGTTGATGATTCATTGCGTGTTCCGGCAGTAATAAGCATCGGCTGTTGTGCTGATGTTTCCGACAATCGGTGCTCATATAGATTTGCTCCATGTCGTGGTATGGTCATACGCAAAAATTATCGTTGTGTTGATGTTTTTTTGTCCGAAGAGTGTCAGTGTTTCCCCAAAATGTGGTGATATGGTTTAGAAAAAATGAGCAAAAGAGATGGGGAACTCAATTTAGCAATGCCGCTAAGGGTCTGTCGTAAAAGAAAAGCCAGTCGCAGTGGGACTGGCTTTAGTTCTATTTTTCAGTAATGGTGTTCATTTGTGTGACAAGCTTGCCTGCAAGAGAGTGCAATTCTGGCAACATACGGTAAATCAAATGTAACTGCTGTAGTACCATACGTGCAGAACTGTCGTCATCTTCACGCCATTCGGCGAGTCGCTTTTCGATACCCGAGCTATCAATCTCTCTGGTATCACATTCTGCGCACTGGCTGAACAGTTGTTGATGTAGTAAATCAAGGTGTTGATGAATGGCTCGGTGTGAGTCCAACACCAATTGATGTACGGTTTCATCATCCAGCCGAGTACGATGAGCGCCCAGAGCAGAGATGTAACTGAGTAGGGCATGATTGAGTGTTAAAAGACGAAAACTTTCATCGGCTGCTGCGCGATAACGCCCCGGTTCTGCAAGCATATTGGTCACAGCAGCAGACAGTGCCGCATCTTGGTTATGGGCGTGGCGTCGAGCAATCCGATAACTCAAACTGTCTTTCTTGCCAATTCGATACTGACCGATGATCTGTGCGAGGTACTGTTTATTAGCATCAACGGCATCGGCCATCACTTTGTGTAGGCGTTTGGATTGCCAGTCAGGCAGAATCCACATCACAGCAGCAACCGCTAATGCACAACCAACTAAGGTATCGGCGAATCTGGGGAGCACTACCGCATAGCCCTCACCTAATTGGTTAAAGCAAAACAACACTAATAAGGTAATAAAGCCCGTCGCATAGCTATAGTTGTTTAAACGAAAGGCAAAAAACATCACACCCGATAGCACTATGAATACCAACTGGCTTTCTTGGGATGGAAAAAATGTCAGCAGTGGAACGCCAATCAGCAAGCCTGCGAAGGTTCCAAGAATCCGAGCGGTAAGTTTCTGCTTGGTAGCGGCATAATTGGGTTGGCACACAAAAAGGGTAGTGAGTAAAATCCAGTAACCTCGATCGATGCCCAATCCCTGAATGATCCCATAGCCTGCTGTAAGTGCGATAGACATTCGCAGCGCATGACGAAACAGTAGTGAATCCTTGGTGATATTTGCACGAATACGCTGCCACATACCACCTAAAGTATGAGCTTCAGTATCCTCTAAGACCCCTTCTTCGGGTTTAGCAACATCTGGATTACTAACGTTGTTGAGCTGTTTTTCTACCGTGGCGAGGTTATCAAATAAATACCTCAGTTGACCGAGCAAACTTTTCCAATCTTGCCGATCTTGTTGACGTAAATAATTGAGTGACAATTGCAACTCATCAAGCGCGACAATGGAACCAGTGTTATGTTGATAGCTATGCCCTAAACGAATGGATTGAGCTATCTCACGGCAAGCTTTAGCTTGGGTTTCGAGCAGGTATTTAAAGCGAAATAGAATGTCTGAACGCCCAAAATGTTCGGCAAGCTCTTGGTAACGGTAGTGGCTTGAGTTCACGCGTTCGTGAATATCTTGTGCTAGAAAATAGATGTTTAAAAAACGGTCACTGGCGCTATCCACATGGCCACGTTTCGAACGAGTCAAAAAGGTTGCTTTGCATTGATTAAGTGCATTTACCGTTGCTGCGTTGAGGTTGGCTTCTGTGATCCGATAAGGTTGTGGAACCATGTTGGAAACAGGATGAAATAGTGCTGATTTGGCTTCTAAGTAATTTGCCAGTTGCAAAAATACGTTGGCGAGGTTCTGTTGTACTGGCTGCATTGGCCAGAAAGCGTGCCAGATCATCGACATCAGGTAGTACCACGCACTACCACTGAGTAGCAGTAAAGGTTGGAACCAAATATTCGTGCTTTGATGCGCCCCGAGCATGGTGTAGATCGCAATTAACAGCGAAGCAAACGCAATGCTGGCATAGCGAGAGCCCATGGCTCCGAGCATGATAAATCCGAAGGTTGAGCTGAATAAACCTAATGCAAATAGCCAAGGAGTGCGAAACAGAATCTCAATGGAGAATGCTGCAATAGCAAAGCAGATCAGCGTCAGAGTGATGGATTTCAAACGGCCAGAGAAACGATCGTCTCGATCGGCAAGCGCAGCAGCAATAACGCCAAGTATCAGCGGCGTAATCCATGTGTTGAGCTGATAATGCCAAGTGGGGATCACCACACCTAGTAGTGTCAGCAAAATTAATACACTGTAGTTAACGGTTTTATTGGCCCAATACAGGCGCAGTTGATTGATTTTTGGCACAGTGCAGCACTAAGTCAGTAGAGAAAGAGGGGAGTTTAGCAGATTGAAACAATAAGATTCTGATCAAAATAAAGAAATCACCTTTTCCTAGCCTCGATTGAATACACATTAATCATTAAGAATATTGACATTATCTTTTCATCGGTGTGATTGATTGAGTTATCATTGTCGGCAACTTTGTTAGTGGGCTTTTATCAATGCAGCTGAACGCAAATAAGACTGCACAGTTTTTTATTGCCAATGAATATTACCAAGTCCAACTTGAGAAAGAGTGGCTGGTTTTGACTTCGCACAGTAGCGAAGAACGAATTCCATTTCATATTTGGAATGGGGAAGTGCAGATCCGCAGAGGTTTAATCTGGGGAACTTTGCAAATCTTTGCTCATCCAGAAGGTGGTGTACAACGTAGCTGGTTGATACAAGGTTTGCCTTGGCCAGAATGTCGTCATTTTGCCCATCAGTTAGTTGCTCATTATCAGGCATGGCACAATCGTCAGTGTGAGCAACTCAGCCTCTATTTTCCACGTTGGCAACAAGAGCTGTCACGTTTGAAACGGTTACCATCATTTTTGTCTCATTCTTCCATCGAAGCATGGGTTGCACAGGTCTATGCCGATTTCAAATTGATGGATATGACTTTACATGAAGCGCAAAAACATCTTCCTACGGTATTTGATAGTTTGTTGCCGTGGCTTTTAGAAACTTCCGCAACTTTGTATGAACGTAACTGTGCTTGGTTAGAGCTAGAACGCGCAAACTGGACGGTACTGTTTTCTCAGTGTGAATCTTCGCCACTCAACCTCTCTCAGCAATATGCAGTGCTACTCAACGACGATCATAACTTGGTGCTCGCGGGAGCGGGTTCAGGTAAAACCAGCGTGTTAACTGCTCGGGTTGCTTACTTGCTGCAAAGTCACTTGGCTAAACCTGAGCAAATTTTGATGGTGGCTTTCGCGCGCGATGCAGCCCAAGAGATGGCTGAACGCCTCAAGAACAAAATCGGCTTAGAAGCGGAGCGCTTACACGTCAATACCTTTCATCAGTTAGGGTTACGGATCCTCAATCGGGTGGAAGGAAAAACAGTGATGATGTCGCCACTTGCCAATGACAGTAAGCTCAAGCAAGCTTGGTGTATTGATTGGCTAAAGCGTCACTGGATGACTCCGACCAATTTTAAACGTTGGCAAAAACATCTCGCTAAATGGCCGATCGCATATCTGGCAGGCGATGACGAGCTCGGTAGCCACGTAGAAAACCCCAAATTGATAGCATGGCTAGAGAAGCAGCTTGATCAGCTGGCACAGTTGGGCCTAAGTAAGAAAGAGTTGCAGGAGCGCTTGGTTGATCATGATGATTTCCCGCGCTTAAACAGTGAATTATCTTTATGTTGGCCTTGTTACCAAGCTTGGCAGCAGATGCTCAAAGAGCAGAATCATATTGACTTCAATATCATGATCTCTCGAGCAACAGAGTATGTCGAAAAAGGAAAATTCCGCTCACCTTGGAAATTCATCATGGTCGATGAGTACCAAGATATTTCGCCACCGCGTTTGCGTTTGCTGCAAGCGCTCTGTGATCAAAACCAAGGGCAATGTAATTTGTTTGCGGTGGGAGATGA
>JBOFIW010000015.1:0-5414 GCA_051650365.1 Vibrio sp.
GTGATCATTACGCCATCGGCTCGACTCACGGGGTAACAGGTCAGAGGTGTCAAGGTCGAAGTGTAGGGATGCCAGATGTGGCAACGATCGAAGGCTAAATCCATCATCATTCCAAAATCAATAAAAGATTAATTAATAATCACATGTAAACCTTGTGATTTTCTTATTGTTGACAGTCTAACGCCTGTCAGTAGACTAGCCAAGCATAAAACCAATAACCCCAATAAGGATTACACGTGGAAGTTCGTCATAACTGGACGGTCGCTGAGGTCAAAGCGTTACTGGATAAACCTTTTATGGATCTGCTGTTTGAAGCGCAGCAGGTGCATCGTCTTCATCATCCGCACAACCATGTGCAGGTCAGCACACTGCTGTCGATCAAAACCGGTGCCTGCCCGGAAGATTGCAAATACTGTCCACAAAGTGCTCATTACCGCACGGATGTGGATAAAGAGCGTTTGATGGAAGTCGAGCGCGTGTTGGATGCCGCGCAAAAAGCCAAAACTTCAGGCTCGACCCGTTTCTGTATGGGCGCTGCGTGGAAGAACCCGAAAGAGCGTGATATGCCGCTGCTCAAAGAGATGATCCGCGGCGTGAAGGATATGGGGCTAGAAACCTGCATGACGCTGGGTATGTTGACGCCAGATCAAGCGCAGCAATTGGCGGAAGCAGGGCTAGATTATTACAACCACAACCTTGATACCTCCCCCGAATACTACGGCAACATCATCACTACACGAACATACCAAGACCGCTTAGATACCTTGTCACACGTACGTGATGCCGGGATGAAGATCTGCTCGGGTGGAATTATCGGCATGGGCGAAAGCACCAATGACCGCGCCGGTTTATTGGTTGAGCTGGCGAACTTGTCGACTCATCCTGAAAGTGTGCCGATCAACATGCTGGTAAAAGTGAAAGGTACGCCACTGGAACAAGTGGATGATGTTGAACCCTTTGATTTTGTTCGCTTGATTGCAGTGGCGCGCATTATGATGCCGAAATCCGCGGTTCGCCTTTCAGCCGGACGCGAGAAGATGAATGAGCAGATGCAGGCACTGTGCTTTATGGCCGGAGCTAACTCGATTTTCTACGGCTGTAAACTATTGACCACACCAAACCCTGCGGAAGACAGCGATATGCTGTTGTTTAAAAAACTGGGTATTAACCGTGAACAAGTCGCGCAAAAGCCCGATGAAATCACGGAAAATGAACTGTTGGATCGTGTCGTTGAACGCATAGCCGCGCGTCCAACCGCCAGCGATTTATTCTATGATGCCGCACTTTAAGTCGCGGATTGAACAAGCCCTGAATGAGCGTGAAAATTCAGGGCTGACTCGCCGTCTTCAGCTTTTAGAGCGAAGCGCACAAGGCGAACTGATTCAGCAAGATCGTACTTACCTGAACTTCTCAAGCAACGATTACCTTGGTTTAGCCAGTGATGCTGAGTTAGTGCAGGCTTGGCAAACAGGTCTGGCGCGCTTTGGCGCAGGCAGTGGTGCTTCGCCGATGGTGACTGGTTTTAGCTCCGCCCATGCTGAGTTAGAGCATGAGTTGTGTAACTGGCTTGGCTATGAGCGGGCGATCTTGTTCAGTTCAGGCTTTAGTGCCAATCAAGCCCTGCTGTTTACTCTGCTCGAAAAAGAGGACTTGCTGCTGCAAGACAAACTGAATCACGCCTCCTTGATGGAAGCGGGCATGTTAAGCCCTGCCACCATGAAACGCTTTAAGCACAATGATACTGATCATCTTCGCCAATTACTGAATGAGCAGAGCAACAGCTTAGTGGTGACGGAAGGGGTGTTTAGTATGGATGGCGATTGCGCACCTTTGGCACAAATCTCTGCTGCGGTGCAACAGCGGGCGTGGTTGATGGTGGATGATGCACACGGCATCGGCGTGCTTGGAGAGTATGGCGCGGGGAGCTGCCAAGCGGCAGGTATTCATCCCGATATTCTTGTCGTTACTTTTGGCAAAGCGTTCGGTTTAGCTGGAGCTGCGGTGTTGTGTGATGCACAAGTTGGCGATTATCTGACTCAGTTTGCTCGTCACCATGTCTACTCAACGGCGATACCTCCGGCACAAGCGCATGCTCTGACTCATGCTGCGCGTATGATCCAAAGTCAGTCTTGGCGCAGAGAAAAACTGGCTGATCTGATGGCTTGTTTTGATGAATGGTGTAGTGATACACCGGGCTATGTTTCGACTTCAACTCCAATTAAGCCTTGGTTATTAGGAGGCAGTGAACTGGCAATGGCTGCATCCTATCAGCTGAAACAGCAAGGTATTTGGGTCGGTGCAATCCGCCCACCGACAGTACCAGTCGGTAGCGCGCGACTACGCATTACTTTGACAGCTGTACACTCCAAACAACAAGTACGAAATTTATCTGATCAGTTAAAAAGAGTGATGGAGGAATACGCATGAGTATGGCAGCTTGCGAACTTTATTCTGAGCTGAAAGACAAAAGTGCCATTGCTCAAGCGTTTGGTAAAGCAGCAGCACACTATGATCAGCACGCGGCGTTTCAACGCGATGTTGGATTGCGTTTACTCGATAAAATGCCGAGTCGTTTGGATGGCTTACAAGTGCTCGATCTCGGTTGTGGAACGGGGTATTTTTCGGCGTTGTTGCGTGAACGTGGTGCGCAAGTGGTGTGCGCCGATATCTCACATGCCATGCTTGAGAAAACAAGGCAACGTTGTGGCGATGAAGGTATGAATTATCAGTTAGCCGATGCCGAGCGACTGCCTTTCGCGTCAGCCAGTTTCGATTTGGTGTTTTCTAGCTTAGCGCTGCAATGGTGTGAAGATTTATCTTTGCCGCTGGGCGAGATCCGTCGTGTGCTTAAACCACATGGTCAAGCTTTTGTCTCGACTTTGCTTGATGGCTCCTTGTTCGAGCTACAAGAAGCTTGGCGGAGTGTTGATCATCATCGTCATATCAATCAGTTCATTTCCATCAATCAGGTAAAAATTGCGTTAGCGCAAGCCGGATGTGCGCAACATCACTTAGACTTAGCACCAATCACAGTTTGGTATGAGGCAGCCTTCGCACTGATGCGCGATCTAAAAGGGATCGGAGCCAATCATGTTAGTGGGCGTTCAACCGGGCTGATTAGCCGTAGAACGTTGGCAAAAGTTGAGTTGGCCTACCAATCATTTCGTAACCAACAGGGTCTTGTGCCTGCCACATATCAGGTTTGTTTAGGGGTTATTCACCGATGAGAAATGCTATTTTTATCGCAGGGACGGATACCGACGTTGGAAAAACAGTCGCATCAAAAGCGATTCTTCAGGCGCTAGCGGCACAAAACATCGCCACAATTGGTTATAAGCCAGTGGCAGCGGGTAGTGATAAAACGGAGTTTGGCTACCGAAATTCTGATGCGTTGCATCTGATGAAAGCGGCGACAGTCAATATGCCTTATGAGGATGTCAATCCTTATGCGCTAGTACTTCCCACGTCACCACACATTGCCGCCAAGCATGAAAATATGGCTATTGATTATGCTTTGCTGAGCAATAAGCTGGAAAAACATAAACAAAACGCAGAGTTAGTGGTTGTTGAAGGTGCGGGTGGCTGGAGAGTACCCACTTCAGATTCTGATTGTTTGTCCACTTGGGTAAAACAAGAGCGTTTGCCCGTGATTTTAGTGGTTGGGATTAAACTAGGTTGTTTGAGTCACGCCATTTTGACGGCAGAGGCTATTCGTGCCGATGGCCTTGAGTTAGTCGGCTGGGTTGCCAACCGTATTAATCCTGGTACGGAACATTACGCTGAGATCATCGAACATCTTGAAGGGCGAATTGGTGCACCTAAGCTAGGTGAAATTCCTTATATGCCGAGTGCGAAGCGTCAGGAGTTGGGTAAATACATCCATCTTGAACATGTGCTCGAAGCTGCGCCTGTCGCGTAGTGATAAACAGTCACAAAACAAAAAGGCTGCTCATCTTGAGCAGCCTTTTTAGTATGCATCGAGTTATTTTTCTGCTCTCATTCCCATCAGGGATTGCTGAGTTTCGACAATCTTCTGTTGAAGAGTCTGCTCTTTTGCTTCCAACCCGAGTTGAGCGCGCGCTTCTTGCTCGCTAATGCCTAAATGACAACAAAGCAAATCAATCGCCATTTGGTAGCTATGTGCTTCAGCCATATGTTTTCCTTTGTTTATGTTGTAATTCCTTTGACCTTAGGAATGTAGTCGCAGTTTCTGGTTATCTCAATAAGACCAAAGTCTAAGGAATGATTATTTTTATGTTGAGCCGTCAGAAAAAAAAAAAGCGAGTTGCGCTATTGAGTAATTCATCATGTATATCATAAGCTTATGATATACAAAGTAAGAGGCATGGAGTATGTCTATCAGACACTAAATGTTGCAATTTCTCGCTTAACCTTGTTTTTTAAATGAAAGAACATATGTTGTAGAACAAGAACAGGCGAGAATCGAATGGTTCGGAACTCGTAACAGGAATATTAGTTTCCTTTCGGAGAGAAGTAATGAAACGTGTGATGCTCTTCTTAGCAACCAACCTTGCTGTTGTGCTGGTGCTGAGTGTTGTTTTAAATATTGTTTATGCTGTTACTGGTATGCAACCGGGTAGTCTGTCTGGCCTGTTGGTCATGGCGGCAGTATTTGGCTTTGGTGGTGCGATCATTTCACTGCTGATGTCAAAAAGTATGGCATTGCGTTCTGTGGGCGGAGTTGTCATTGAAACGCCACGTAATGAAATGGAACATTGGTTGTTGGAGACGGTGCGTCGCCAAGCGAATCAAGCGGGTATCGGTATGCCAACAGTGGCAATTTATGATGCACCAGATATGAACGCGTTTGCGACGGGGGCAAAGCGTGACGATTCTCTAGTCGCTGTTTCAACAGGTTTGCTGCACAACATGACGCGTGATGAAGCAGAAGCGGTGTTGGCGCATGAAGTTAGCCACATTGCAAATGGTGATATGGTCACCATGACGCTGATGCAAGGGGTGGTGAATACCTTCGTTATTTTCTTGTCGCGTTTTATCGCCAACATCGTTGCGTCACGTGACTCAGAAGAGGGCGAAGGCAGTAATATGATGGTGTACTTCGGTGTGTCTATGGTACTTGAGTTAGTCTTTGGCCTATTGGCAAGCTTTATTACCATGTGGTATAGCCGCCGTCGTGAATTCTATGCTGATGCAGGCGCTGCGCAGTTAGTGGGTAAACACAAGATGATTGCGGCGTTAGAACGTTTGAAAATGGGTCAAGAATCGCATCTTGAAGGTTCGATGATGGCGTTTGGTATCAACGGTAAACGTTCATTGTCCGAATTAATGATGACTCATCCACCACTTGAAAAACGTATCGCAGCATTGCGTAATATGTAATCTCTTAAAACCAGCCTTTGGGCTGGTTTTTTGTATAAAGTTCTTTCTATATG
>JBOFIW010000016.1:0-3019 GCA_051650365.1 Vibrio sp.
CATCCACCACTTGACGAGCTTCACCCAGTTGATTGCCTTCAACAACATGAATTGGCTGATATTTACCATGATTACCTAGTGTGGCATACGCATGAGCTAACTGAATGGGAGTAATTGCGAGGCCATAGCCGAACGACAATGTGGCAATTTCAAACTGTGACCAACGACGGCGGCTAGGGAAGATGCCTAGTGTTTCACCAATCAGATTCAAGCCTGACATTTCACCAAGCCCAACTGAACTATACATCCCCAATAACGCTTCCAGTGGCATCTCCAATGCTAGTTTAGCAACGCCCACGTTGCTCGATTTTTTCAAAATTAAGGCAAGATCTGCTTTACCTACTTTGGAGGTATCCCGCACTCGACTGCCACCAATTTGCATAGTCCCATCGCCAGTATCAATAATGGTGTTTTTGTCCGCAACACCATTAGCAAGTGCCGCCAACACCACAAAAGGTTTGACCGTTGAACCGGGTTCAAACGCATCGGTGATCACTCGATTGCGCATTTTAAAACTTTGCCAGTCACCGCGATTATTCGGGTTGTAGGAGGGGGCGTTCACCATCGCCAATACCGCGCCAGTTTTCACATCCAACATCACCGCCGATGCAGAGGTTGCTCGGTAATCCGCCATCGCCTGTTTTACTGCTCGAAAGGCTATCGCCTGTAAGCGTTGGTCAATAGTGAGCTGAATAGGTTTACCTTCTTCTCGCTCTTCTAGGGCAATGTTTTCCACTACGCGACCAAACTTATCTTTACGCGTCACGCTTCTACCTGACTCGCCGGTTAACGTAGAGTCAAAACTGCGCTCTACCCCTTCAAGGCCATGACCATCAATTCCGGTCACCCCGACTAAGTGGGCACTTACCTCACCCGCCGGATAATAGCGACGTGACTCTTCTTTTAGGCCAATGCCCGCTAATTTGAGCTCACGGATATATTTCGCCATCGCCGGACTCACCTGGCGTTGCAGGTAGATAAAACGGCGCGAACGGTTATCCTCGATTTTTTTCATCATCTCCTGACGATCTAATCCGAGCACATCCGCTAGCGCATGCCAGCGATCTTTCTCTACCAATCCACCTTCTTTGTAAATGGCAACGGGATCCGCCCAGACCGCTTCGACTGGCACACTCACCGCTAAAGCTTCGCCATTACGATCGGAAATAATGCCGCGTGCCGATTGCAAGGTTTTGGCGCGAATTGAGCGCAAGTCTCCCTCTTTGATGAGGTTGTCTGGCTCGATAATTTGGATATACGCAACCCGAGCCACTAAGGAGCAAAAGGCAACAAGGACAAAAAACAACAACAGATAAAAACGCCAACGGATAAAGATAGGCGTAGGCTCAGCCGTGGTTACACGGGAAGAAACACGAGGGGATTTAGCAGGGGCAGTTTTCTTCTTCATTTAAGATTGATCACAACTTCTTTGTCTGAATCCGGACGCTTCATCTCCAGATCTTTTCTAGCCAATTGCTGTACTCGACTGTGTTCAGCCAACGCGGTTTCTTCCAAAATCAAATTGCGCCACTCGTTATCGAGCCGCTCACGCTCCATAAAAGCTTGGTCTTTCTCGCTGATAGCTTGCCTTGTATGGTGAGTCATAAACACCACCCCCATGGCACAACTGAAAATCAGCACCAAAAACAACAAAGGCACCCGACCTACGGTAAGTAGATCGAGGGCTATTAATTTCGCAAGATTTGGCGGCGACTGACGAGGCATCACAACCCTCTACAGTTTTTCTGCCACACGCAGAACAGAGCTGCGTGAACGCGGGTTGAGTTCCACTTCTTGATCCGATGGCTTGAGTGCCTTGCCAACGGTTTTCATTTTGGCGCTACCGAGAGCACGGATCTGATCTTGAGTCAAAGGAATGCCATGCGGCACTTCTGGGCCTTGACTCTCTTTACGCATAAAACGTTTCACCATACGGTCTTCCAGTGAATGGAAGCTAATCACTGACAGACGACCTTGTGGGGCCAGAATGTCAGAAGCACCGCGCAGTGCCGTATCAATTTCTTCTAATTCACTGTTGATGTAGATACGGAAAGCCTGAAAAGCACGGGTTGCTGGGTGCTTTTTCTCTTTAAAACTCTTCGGAGCCGCGTCGGAGATGAGTTTTGCTAACTGGCTAGTACGCGTCAAGGGCTCGTTAAGCTCGTTTTCCCGATATTCGACAATGGCTTTGGCAATTCTGCGCGCATGTTTATCTTCACCAAACTCGCGAATTACCCAAGTGATGTCATCCAAGTCGGCTTGTGCCAACCACGCGGAAACTGGCATACCACTGGTTGGATCCATGCGCATGTCGAGCGGGCCATCTTTCATAAAACTAAAGCCGCGCTCCGCATCATCCAACTGTGGTGAAGAAACTCCGAGATCGAGCAACACACCATCGACTTTACCCACCAAATCATAACGCTGAGCGTACTCAGCAATGCCCGAGAAAGGACCATGGATGATAGTAAAACGCGGATCATCAATCTTCTGCGCTTCAGCAATGGCTTGCGGATCACGGTCAATGCTGTACAGACGGCCTTGTGGGCCTAACTGAGCGAGAATAGTACGACTGTGACCACCGCGGCCAAACGTACCGTCGATGTAAATCCCATCCGGCTTAATCGCCAATCCTTCAAGCGATTCGTTCAGTAATACAGAGATGTGTTGGAAAGATGCAGTCATGATTTTCTCGTTGTGCTGGGCATGCCCGTCATATGGGTTAGTGTACCGATTTCAGACACTACCGCTAGCCATAAGCGTATACAGGACGTGACTTTGCGCTAAGTTTAATGGTTTTGCTGTTACCTGAGTCAGCAAAAAGCAAAAAACCCACCATAACACGAGGCTATGATGGGTCTGCAATAGGTGGAGTCGACATATAAGCCGGGTTCTGTTCCGCTTGCGCGGTAGTAGCCATTCCTCTAGGCCAGCAATCACTCACTGGCTCAAGCAACCTACCCGCCTCCTAACGCGAGCAACGCTATGTGGAGGCCTATTTGGTCTTGCTCCGGGTGGA
>JBOFIW010000017.1:0-8210 GCA_051650365.1 Vibrio sp.
CGTCAATTTACAACAAAAAACCATTTTTAAATTAAGGTTTGATTTTTGATTTGTATCAATAAATGCTTTAAAAACATTGATTGGTAAATTTATTTTAATTAATCAAAAATAGTTAAATGCTATTTTGTTGTAAATTTACTACATTTTTGTAATCAAACTTGACCTGAACTCGATAAAATCAGAAAGTTATTAGGTTGAACTGAAAGTCCGAAGTCATTTAGCAACAATAAGAAGTCGTGTTATGTATGAGAAGTTAATTGGGGCGCATGTTTCTGCCTCAGGTGGTGTTGAACTCGCGCCAGTTAGAGCGCACGAAATCGGGGCGAATGCGTTTGCTCTGTTTACTAAAAACCAGCGCCAATGGGCAGCGAAACCTCTTGAAGCGAGCAGCATTCGTGCTTTCAAAGCCAATTGTAAAAAATGGGGATTTGGCAGTGAGGCGATTTTGCCGCACGACTCTTACCTGATTAATTTAGGGGCTCCAGAACCTGAGAAACTAGACAAATCACGAGCTGCTTTTGTTGATGAAATGATGCGTTGTGATCAGTTAGGGCTAACGTTGCTTAACTTCCACCCTGGTAGCCACCTGCAACAAATATCTGAGGAAGTGTGTTTAGCAACGATTGCTGAGTCAATCAACTTAGCACACCAAGCTGTGCCGAATGTGATTGCGGTGATTGAAAATACCGCAGGGCAGGGGAGTAACTTGGGGTGGCGTTTTGAACACTTAGCGGCAATTATTGACCAAGTTGAGGATAAAGAACGGGTTGGAGTTTGCCTTGATACCTGCCACACATTTGCTGCAGGTTATGACTTACGTACGAAAGCGGCGTGTGATGAGACGTTTGCTGAGTTCGAACGGGTGGTCGGGATGCACTATTTACGCGCAATGCATATTAATGATTCAAAAGGTAAGCTGGCTAGTCGTGTTGACCGTCACCATTCATTAGGGATGGGGGAAATCGGTTGGGAATGTTTTGAATATATCGCGCAAGATGCTCGATTTAACGGCATCCCCCTGATTTTAGAAACAATTGATCCTGAAATATGGGCGACCGAGATCGCAACACTGCGCCAATTTTCTGAATAAAAGTAAAATAATCAGCGAGTTTCACAGATTTGGCATCTTTTTTTCATCATGCTCATTGCTCAGCGTTGTAAGAAGGATGCCACTATGAACACATTTGCTTGCTCAGCTTCGCCTAGTTCCAAACCTGCCGCTCGTCGCCCAGTTCCTAATCGACATGTTAATGGGCAAGGTCACCATCGTTCACCACAGCCACAAAAGTCGCATTAATCTGTCTGGTATTGGTTAGTGAAAGAGTTGGTGCCGATCATTTTTTATTTAATTCGAAGGTTAGTAAAAACTAGCCTTTGGTAGGGTATGTCTTTCGCTCGTCACCTAGCACTTGCCTGCCAACTGTATTGGGTTTAGGTATACAATACTCGCCATAATTTACAATCTTTAGGTATTGATATGTCTGAATCACTCACTTGGCATGATGTCATTGGTAACGAAAAGCAGCAGGATTACTTTCAGCAAACTATGCAATTTGTTGAGAGTCAGCGTCAGGCAGGAAAGGTCATCTACCCACCAGCAAAAGATGTGTTCAACGCATTTAGGTTTACTGAGTTTGGCGATGTCAATGTCGTGATTTTAGGGCAGGATCCTTATCACGGCCCGAATCAGGCTCATGGTCTGTGTTTCTCTGTATTGCCTGGTGTCAAAACGCCGCCGTCTTTAGTCAACATCTACAAAGAGCTGGCACAAGATATTCCCGGATTTCAAATTCCTCAACATGGCTATTTGCAAAGTTGGGCACAGCAAGGCGTATTACTATTGAATACTGTGCTAACCGTTGAGCAAGGAATGGCGCATTCTCATGCTAATACTGGATGGGAAACGTTTACCGATCGAGTGATTGATGCTCTGAATCAGCATCGTAATGGTTTGGTATTCTTACTTTGGGGATCTCATGCACAAAAAAAGGGGCGCATGATTGATCGTCAACGTCACCATGTATTGATGGCACCTCACCCGTCTCCGCTTTCTGCACATCGAGGTTTCTTGGGGTGCCAACATTTTTCGCAAACAAATCAATTGCTGAAAGAACAGGGAGTTGCACCTATAGATTGGCAACCAAAGCTTGAAAACTGACTCGATTGATGATTTTTCGACCTATTTCAAAGCCGTTCTATCAATCCTTATGTACACTTTAAGTTAGTACAGTATGGAGATAGATATGATGATGATGGAACGAATTCGCCGTGAGCACAGTTATATGGTGCGGCTGTTGTCGATTTTACGCCATAAGTTAGATCTGGTGAAAAATGAGCAACCGATTAACTATAGTCTGCTTAAAGAGATTATTGATTATTTAGCGAGTCACTCAGAAAAAGTACATCACCCAAAAGAAGATATTCTTTATCGGCACTATATGGTGAAGTATGGTGATGATCAGCAAGTTGCTAATCTAGAACAAGAACATCAAACCCTGTCTCAAATCACACATCAATTTCTGAATGTCATGGAGATGATTCTCAATGATGCAGTGGTTCCACAAGACGTGTTTATTGAACAGCTAGATACTTTCATCCAAGGACAAAGAAGACATCTAGATCTGGAAGAACAGTTGATTTTACCTTTGATCAATCAAACATTTGGATTAGAAGACTGGCAAGCAGTTGAGGCCCAGTGGCTAGAGAATGATGATGATCCGGTATTTGGCGAGACGATCGCAGAACGGTATGCTCATTTGGCGCGTCGAGTGCGTAAAAGTGAAAGTGAATACACTTAAGTGAGACGGCTTTGTTTCATCTCGAAATAAATAAGGCACGTGGTGACGTGCCTTATTTATTCAATTCTTTAAATTTTTATATCATCCAAATCCAAGCAGACGTCCATTTCTAACAACTCTTTTTCTAACCGTTTGCGATCTCGAATCGCTTCGATTTCACGCCACATCCGTTTTACCGGTTTTGAACGGCTAGTGCGGATTTTAGATATTTCCATTTCTAGCAGCTGATCAAAGTGCAGTTCGTCCATATGTCGCCTCATTATTGTTGTCATCATTCCTTGAGTGCTTTCTAAATAGCACACCTTGGTGAAGCGTAACTATGATTTGTTTCTCATTTGTTTCCTTTCCATGAAGCTTTAATGAGCTTTTCAACAGGGTTTCACATTTTTGATGAGTAGTGTCGATTAAAAACTGAACAAACAAGTCGAGCAAACGATTAACTTGGTGCGTTTTTGTGTTGAATAAATGTTGTTTTTTTCGTTTAGTTGAGTTGTGTTGGTGTTTTTTTATTCGGTTGAATAGGAGGAGTGATTTCAATCTGACAACAATATCACGATGAAACTAGAACGGTTCAATTCCCAAAGGGTGAGATTTCATTTATGTAATGGATAAGCGGTGGCTAAGAATTGAGCTTTTTTGTGTCTTTTTTGTGTTTATTTGGTTTTTAACTTGTGGATTAATTTCTTTTTTATATGTTAAGGAATGGTGATTTTAAGGTGAAAAATAACATTTTAATGAAATTGTGCTCATATTGATTTTTGCTTGGTGAGGTTGCATTATCCGCCCGTCAAAAAAATAGGCTGGGTGCTTTTCGAGGCCTCTTCTGCTCGATAGTGTCAAGACATGCACGGTAAAAAGATAAACTCAATACCATATCCGTGTAACAGAAACTCTTATTCATCGGGGTAAGAGCAGCCCATCACTCAATACGAGGTTCCTGTGACAGACTTAATTAACTTAATGAACGACCTACTATGGGGTTCCATTTTGGTGTACCTATTAGTTGGGGTTGGTATTTACTTCACTCTGCGATTGGGGTTCATCCAATTTCGCCATTTCACACATACTTTTACAGTTCTGAAAAATAGCCGCAAAGCCGATAATGCTGGTATCTCTTCTTTCCAAGCTTTATGTACCAGCCTTGCCGCTCGTGTTGGTACTGGGAATATGGCTGGGGTTGCCGTAGCGTTAACTGCCGGTGGTCCTGGCGCCATCTTCTGGATGTGGTTGATTGCTATGCTAGGTATGGCGACTTCTTTCGCAGAAAGTACATTGGCGCAGCTGTACAAAACCCGTGATAAAGATGGTAACTACCGTGGTGGACCTGCGTACTATATGGAGAAAGGCCTTGGTATGCGTTGGATGGGAGTGCTGTTCTCCATCTTCCTGATCATTGCCTTTGGTCTGGTGTTTAATGCCGTTCAGGCTAACTCCATTACTAACGCAATGAAAACCGCTTTTGGCTTTGAGCCTATGGTGATCGGTGTTGGTATCGTTCTGCTGACTGCTTTTGTTATTTTTGGTGGTATCCGTAAAATTGCGCGTACCGCAGAGCTGATTGTGCCTTTCATGGCATTTGCTTACCTAGCGATTGCCCTATTTGTGGTGATCATGAACTATGAGAAAGTGCCTGATGCGATCAGTTTGATCTTCAAAAGCGCCTTCGGTTTACAAGAAGCGGCAGCGGGTGGCTTAGGTTATGCCATTGCACAAGCGATGATCAATGGTGTGAAACGTGGCTTGTTCTCTAACGAAGCGGGTATGGGGTCGGCACCTAATGCTGCGGCTTCAGCAACACCTTACCCACCGCATCCTGCTTCACAGGGGTATGTGCAGATGTTAGGTGTGTTTATTGATACTATCGTGATCTGTACTGCAACCGTTGCCATCATTCTGATGTCGGGTGAGTATGTTCCTCACGGTGAGCTGACAGGGATTGAGCTGACTCAGCGCGCACTCAGTTCTCAAGTGGGTGATTGGGGCGCGATTTTTATTGCTTTTGCGATCTTCTTCTTCGCCTTTACCTCAATTATTGCAAACTACTCGTATGCGGAAACCAACCTGATTTTCCTTGAGCACAACAACAAAAAAGGCTTAGTGCTGTTTCGTCTAGTGTTCTTAGGTATGGTGATGTTTGGCTCGTTGGCGACACTGCCAACTGTATGGGCAATGGCGGATGTTTCGATGGGCTTGATGGCGATTGTTAACTTAGTAGCGATTTTACTGCTCTCGGGCATCGTGATTAAGCTGGCTAAGGATTACAACCGCCAATTGGATGCTGGTAAAGTGCCAACGTTTGATGCCAATGATTATCCAGAGCTGAAATCTCAACTTGAAGATGGCATTTGGTATAATAATAAGGCGTCATAGACAGCGCCGATACTAGAAATTGAAAAAGCCATGCAGACACCGCATGGCTTTTTTTGTACCCTGTTTGCGTCGTCTTATAAAAATATAATCACTTGGAATAACAATCAGTGCTGTCGTTTCAAGTCGGTTGGTAACACGCTCAACAAAAGATAGGAATTATTATGCTGATTGTTGTTTCACCTGCGAAAACGCTGGATTATGAATCTCCTGTTTCAACCTCAAACTTTACGCAGCCTGAATTAACCACGCATTCGGCAGCGTTAATCCAAGTCTGTCGTACCTTGTCATCACAGGATGTTTCTGAGCTGATGAGCGTCAGCGATAAAATTGCCGGACTCAATGTGGCTCGATTTACGCAGTGGAGTGAAACTTTCACTCTTGATAATGCACGGCAGGCGATTTTCGCTTTCAAAGGCGATGTATACACTGGGCTGGAAGCGGAAACATTCTCGAACCAAGATTTGGACTTTGCCCAGCAACATCTGCGTATGCTCTCTGGCTTGTATGGCGTGTTGCGCCCTCTGGATTTGATGCAACCTTACCGTCTGGAAATGGGAACCAAGCTCGCGAATGAACGCGGTGCTAACTTGTATCAATTCTGGGGCAACATCATTACCGAAAAACTCAATGAAGCAATCCAAGCGCAAGGCGATAATGTGCTGGTGAATCTGGCTTCTAACGAGTATTTCAAAGCTGTCAACCCGAAGCGATTGGATGCTCAAATCATTACACCGATCTTCAAAGATGCCAAAAATAGCCAATATAAAATCATCAGCTTCTTCGCTAAGAAAGCACGCGGCATGATGGCTCGCTATATCATTGAAAATCGGATCGAATCCGTAAAGGATTTAGAAGGTTTCAATACTGCTGGCTACTATTTTGTGGCAAATGAATCAACACCAACCGCATTGGTGTTTAAGCGCGAAGAACAATAACCTCTAAGGTTCAAAAGAAGGAACAGATGATGTGGTTATGGTTAAAACGTTGGGTTGCGAAATACGATGCTTGGTGCGAAAGCATGGGGCTTGCCCCAGGGCAGAAGCGCAGTTGTGTTCCTTATCGTAAAGATCCGGCAAATGAGCGAGATGACACAAAGTCTGCTTGAAGTGTCGTTGTTCGACACTCATTGTCACTTTGATTTTGCCCCTTTTACTGCCGAACCAGAGCTTGAGTTACAACGAGCGGCAGAACAAGGGGTAAAGCGTTTACTTATTCCTTCGGTAGGACCGCAAGATTGGCAAGCAGTGGCTAGACTTGCTCAGCGTTTTCCATCAAAGATTTACTATGCGTTAGGCTTTCATCCTCTCTATCTAGGCTCTTCTTCTCCTGCACATTTACCGGAGTTAGAAAAGGTTCTGATGAAAGCCGAACACGCTTGTGTGGCAGTAGGAGAGTGTGGTTTAGATGGCATGATTAATGTGGATACTCAGTTGCAAGAGCGAATGTTTACCGCACAATTAGCCTTGGCGACTCAGGCTAAATTACCGGTCATCTTACACAGTCGCCGTACGCACAATCGCTTATTGCAGTTATTGAAACAGCAACGTTTTCAGCAAGGTGGCGTATTGCATGCTTTTTCTGGCAGTGTGCAAGAGGCGCAGCAGTTTGTGGATTTGGGTTTTAAGATTGGGGTTGGTGGAGTAATTACTTACCCAAGAGCCAATAAAACCCGTCAAGCGATTGCGGCATTAGCACCCGAGCATTTAGTGTTGGAGACGGATGCCCCTGATATGCCGTTGAATGGTTTTCAAGGTCAAGCCAACCATCCTGCTCAATTAGCTAAAGTTTTAGAAACTCTCGCTGAGCTAAAAGGTGTTCCGGCACACCATCTTGCGCCAATCCTATGGAAAAGCAGCCAAACCCTGTTTGGCTTGTGTGAATAAAACCGAAACAATATGTAGCGTTAATGACGTATCTGTCACTAAAAGTTGAGTGGTGTCACATATATTAGTGAACGCGTGATGAATCTTATCTGAAAGTGTGAATCCTGCATTACTTTATCTCTCTGCCCGTGAGTATAATTGCCCCCGCTTAATCGCTCCATTTTGTAACACGCCAACATTAAACTAATAAGGAAGTCATAAACTATGAGCCTGTTTATGAGCCTCATCGGCATGGCAGTTCTGCTAGGAATTGCAGTACTACTGTCAAGTAACCGTAAAGCTATCAAAATCAGAACCGTGGGTGGCGCTTTTGCTATCCAATTTTTACTGGGTGCATTTATTCTGTATGTACCTTGGGGCCAAGAGCTACTTCGTGGATTTTCGGATGCAGTCTCTAACGTAATTAACTACGGTAACGATGGTACTTCGTTCCTCTTCGGTGGACTGGTATCAGGTAAGATGTTTGAAGTGTTTGGCGGCGGCGGTTTCATTTTCGCATTCCGTGTACTACCAACACTGATCTTCTTCTCTGCACTGATTTCTGTACTGTATTACTTGGGTGTTATGCAATGGGTTATCCGCATTCTTGGTGGTGGCCTGCAAAAAGCTCTGGGTACTTCACGTGCGGAATCCATGTCTGCTGCGGCAAACATTTTCGTTGGTCAAACAGAAGCACCATTAGTGGTGCGTCCATTCGTTCCTAAGATGACTCAATCTGAGTTGTTTGCGGTAATGTGTGGTGGCTTGGCTTCTATCGCTGGTGGTGTGTTAGCTGGCTACGCTTCTATGGGCGTTAAGATCGAATACCTCGTTGCGGCGTCATTCATGGCGGCACCAGGTGGTCTGCTGTTTGCAAAGCTGATCATGCCAGAAACTGAAAAGCCACAAGAAGGCGAAGAAATCGCTATTGACGGCGGTGATGACAAGCCAGCTAACGTGATCGACGCAGCTGCGGGCGGTGCTTCTGCTGGTCTGCAACTGGCTTTGAACGTAGGTGCAATGTTGATTGCATTTATCGGCCTGATCGCTCTGATCAACGGTATGTTGGGTGGTATTGGCGGTTGGTTCGGTATGCCTGAACTGAAACTGGAAATGCTGCTAGGTTGGGCGTTTGCTCCTCTTGCTTTCCTGATCGGTGTTCCTTGGAATGAAGCAACCG
>JBOFIW010000018.1:0-2688 GCA_051650365.1 Vibrio sp.
CATGAACGCCGCATCAGCGGCGTTCGAGGATCACGGTAGCCATGGCATAATGGCGCTCGTCAGAGATAGAAAGATGAATATTCGCCACTTGCAGTTGAGTCGCTAACAGAGCCGCTTTGCCACTCAAATTGAGTAACGGCTTCCCCAGTTCATCATGAGTAATGGTAAAGTCATGGAAGGTCACCCCTTGTGCGATGCCAGTACCTAATGCCTTAGAGGCCGCCTCTTTAGCCGCAAAGCGTTTAGCTAAAAATCGTCCCTGCTGTTTCATACCATGAAACTGTTCCCATTCCTGATCGCTGAGAATTCGGCGTGCAAAGCTTTCACCAGTACGTGCTAACGCTTTCTCAACCCGTTCGATTTCGGCAATATCCGTGCCTAACCCGACAATCATAAAATTAGCGACGTGCAGCAACCATAATGGCTTTCATATCTGCCACTGCTTTTGACAAACCATCAAATACTGCGCGACCAATGATCGCATGGCCGATGTTCAGCTCGTAAATTTCTGGAATCGCAGCAATCGCAGCAACGTTGTGATACGTCAGACCATGTCCCGCATTGACGGTGATGCCTAAATCATGGGCATACGCAGCAGCAGCAGCAATTTTTTTCAGCTCATTTTGCTGTTCCACTTCGCTTTCCGCATCAGAATAATGGCCTGTATGCAGCTCAATGAATGGTGCACCACAGGCTTTTGCCGCATCAATTTGCTCGCGATCTGCATCAATAAACAGAGAAACTTTAATACCCGCTGCGGTAAGTTTTTCCGTTGCCGCTTTCACACGCTCTAACTGGCCAAGCACATCCAAGCCACCTTCTGTCGTCAGTTCCTCACGCTTTTCAGGCACCAAGCAAACGTATTCTGGTTGAGTTTGCAGCGCAATCTCAACCATTTCGTCAGTCACCGCCATTTCAAGGTTCATGCGAGTTTGCAAAGTTTCACGCAAAATACGCACATCACGATCTGTGATGTGACGGCGATCTTCACGCAGATGGATAGTAATGCCATCTGCACCCGCACGTTCAGCAATTTCCGCAGCATGCACAGGATCAGGATATTGCGTGCCGCGTGCATTACGTAAAGTAGCCACGTGATCGATATTCACACCAAGATAAATTGAGCTCATTCTTCTGTACTCCGTGCTCTGGGTAGAGTTGTTTGACGAAACAACTCCCGACTTTTTAAAGGTTTTCCGCCAAGATACGGCTTTAAGGCTAAGCGTGTAAAGCGTTTTGCCGCTTGCAATTGCTCTTTGCTAGTAAAACGACGCTCGCTGATCGCAATTAGCTCATTACCGAGAAAGGTGAGATTATCGCGACGTACCGAGGCAATAAAGCCCTTTTGCTCACGATAACGGTAAGTCATGTTAGGTGAAACTGGCTCGCCCGTTCCTGCACAATGCAGAAAATCGACGCCATAACCCATCGCGGCAAGTAAGGCGAGCTCAAAGCGACGCAACGCCGGCTCTGGATTAGAGCTTTGCGCCAGTTCGGTCAGTACAAACAGATAATCGTGAAATAGTCCGGGACTAGCGACTTCTGGCATTAATACCCGATCCACCAACTCATTGATGTACATAGCAGAATAGAGATAGACGCCAGAAAGCGGTAAACCGAGACTAATTGGTTCAGCTTGGCGTAAGGTTTTCATCGAGCCATTGCCAGACCATTTCAGCAATAAAGGAGTGAAAGGTTGCAGCGCACCTTTGAGGTTGGAGCGTTTTCCGCGCGCACCCTTGGCCATCAAGGTGACTCGCCCGTACTCCTCACTGAACACATCGAGGATTAAGCTCGATTCACTGTAAGGGCGGCGGTGCAGAACAAAACAGCGTTGCAGTCCGTCTGACATTTTCCCTTTCTATCATGCAGTTGAAGGTAGAAATGAAAAAGGTGGTAACTAGGTTACCACCTGTAGTGTTTAGAGATCGTCGATATAGCCAAGTGAACGTAGAGCGCGCTCATCATCTGCCCAACCAGATTTCACTTTCACCCAAGTCTCTAGGTAGACTTTACGGCCAAACAGCTCTTCCATATCCAAACGTGCTTCACGACCGATGGTTTTGATCTTCTCGCCGTTTTTGCCAATCACCATTTTCTTCTGGCCAATACGCTCAACCAAAATCAGGGCGTTGATGTGGAAACCATCGGTATCTGGGTTGTAATCGAAACGCTCGATTTCCACCGTCACCGAATACGGCAGCTCTTCGCCAGTAAAACGCATCAGTTTTTCACGCACGATTTCAGATGCCATAAAGCGCTGTGAACGATCCGTCACATACTCTTCAGGGAAATGGTGCACTGCTTTCGGTAAATGGTCGCGTACATGCTTTTTCAGCACGTCGGTGTTTTTACCCTGTTTAGCAGAAATCGGTACGATATCGACAAACTGCATGCGCTTAGAAAGTTCCAGCATGTGCAGCATCACTTCGTTACGATCTTTCACCTGATCGACCTTGTTCACACAAAGTACCACTGGGAAGTTAGCTTTTTGCAGCTTAGTGAATACCATCTCGTCATCGGCGGTCCAGTGAGTACCTTCCACCACGAACAGCACTAAGTTCACATCACTCAGCGAGCTTGATGCCGCGCGGTTCATCAAACGGTTGATGGCGCGTTTTTCTTCAATGTGCAGTCCTGGGGTATCAACGTATATCGCCTGATAATTGCCATCGGTCTCTACGCCCA
>JBOFIW010000019.1:0-3220 GCA_051650365.1 Vibrio sp.
ATTAGTCATTACCGCTTGTGGTACTACAGCTGCCATATCCACTGAAGTCACATTCGCCGGATTATTCGGCACTGGCGTGGTGGCAGCCTGTTGCGCCGCTAATTGGGCAGGAGTTACTCCTTGAGCCATAGATTGAGCCTGTAAATGGGCGGTATGAGGTCTATTTTTTCCGCCTTCCATCAACTGATCTTTTAATTCGGGAGGTAATGAGGCCAACTCAGCCTCCGTAGGTACTTGGGCCCAAGGAATAGTAACTTTACCATTCTCCACGCCTGCCGCTGCTGGATTAGCTACCTCACCTGTTGCAAGAACCGTTACATTCGTGAGGTTTGATGTCGATTCCCCTTGAGTAGTTAATTTATTCCCAACTAAAGCAGCTTCTGGCTTAGCCAAAGTGGAGGCGGTTAATGCGGGATCAGCAACCATCTCCTGCACCACAGCCGTAGACGTCTCTCCTTGCGCCGCAGTAGCTCCGGCGATAGCTCCCCCAAATAAGGCTGCTGCCATCTGCTCATCTTGAGCTTTATTGTCCTCACCCAGTGGTGCGGCTGACATGTTCCCAACGTAATTAGCTGGAACCGTAGCGTCTTCAGGAAGAGTTTGGGATGGTTCGAAAGGTGAAGATTTAGCCTCAATCTGTTCGATATTTTGCGGCTCTAATGCTTGTCCATGCTGAATAGGCAAAGTTTTGCCGTTGGGTTTGTTAAGCGTTTGATTCGCCTCTTGTAAACGGCCAAGCAATTGATCGCCATCACTCATCGCCTGCGCAGTTTTGCGTTGTAGCTCATGACTGGCCATCTCATCGCTAGCAGGATCTTGTTTGGCAACCCATTTCGCAATTGATGCAGGCACAGGTGCAGTAGCGGTATCATCCACTTTACGTTCCTGCACTGCCTTGGAAGATGTATTTTTATCCTGTGCTGATGATTGAGCTTTTTGAACCGCTTGCTGGCCAGCTTCGCTCAGTTCCGCATCACTCAACAAGTCAATATCAACAACGTTGGCTAAAGCATCATCCGCCTCCACCGCTGGAATAGACTCACTCTCCGACTCTATCAGCACATCAGCTGCGCTTTTCCCTTCCGCATTGGCAGTGCCGATGGTTGCCACAGCAATCTCATCCGAGGCGGTTTTACTGCCAAAAATCAACGCATGTAACTGAGCAAAAAAGCCACCGGACGATTCGGCTCCTGCCGCTTCTATGCCAACCGTACCGCTTTTACCTACGGTGGTCACTTTACCCGGCTCAACCGGAGGTGTGGAATTCACATTCATATTCGCTACTCGCACAGTGGAATGGGAGTTCAGGTGCTACCATAGCGGCAACCCCATGCTATTCAACTCATCAGTAACCATGGGCTATTAACCCCGTTTAGGGAAAACTAGCAAGAAACACGCCAAGTAGTCGTATTACATCGCTTAAGAAGGGAAATACGAAATTTCGCTTGAGCACTAAAGGTAAGATTAAGAAGAGATACGACGGCGATTGAACATCAGTGTGGAAAATTCATCCATCTGTTTTTGTTCACGTTTCTCTTGAAGCTGTTGACGCTCTGTTTGCTTTTTTTCAAGCAACCATTGATAGGATTTACGCTTTTGGCGCATGCTCATCCAGTGCTGTTCACAGTTTTCAACTTGCATGAGAAAGTGCTGCTCAGCACTCTTCTGCTTAGCCAATGTTTCATCAAGCTGGGTTAGAAAGCGGTTAAGGTGGCCATATTGGCTGGCCGTTAAACCCGATTGGCCGCGCTCCACCAACTGCTGGCAATACTCCAAACGATACTGCTCAATTTGGTGCAATTGGTGGTAGTAGCCATCTAGTTCACTGCGTGCTTTACTCAGTGCTAACACGGCTTTGTCTTCTCCATCCTGAGCTTGCTCAAGCAGAAAATCTAATGCGTTATCCATTTAAAGCTCCGCAGTTACGAACTAAGTACATGGCGTAGCATGTTGATACACATGTCATAAGGAACACTTTCTTTCATCGCCTGCTGCAAGTACTGATCTAGCTTAGGTTTGAGCGTAAAGGCAGCATCAATTGCTTTATCGGTTCCCGGCTTATAAGCACCAATCGACACTAAATCTTGATTTTTACGACAAACAGAGAGGATCTGCCTTACCGCTTTTGACATCAGCAAATGTTCATCGGTAGTGATCTGCGGCATGACTCGACTCACTGACTTTTCAACGTCAATTGCGGGATAGTGTCCAGCATCAGCCATTTCCCGTGACAGTACAATGTGACCATCAAGGATTGCACGAGAGGCATCGGCAATCGGATCTTGCAAATCATCCCCCTCGGTCAATACGGTAAAGAATGCGGTGATAGAACCTTGATGCGGACCACCGTTACCCGCTCGCTCAACCAGTGCCGGAAGTTTAGCAAATACCGACGGTGGATAACCTTTGGTGGCTGGGGGTTCGCCAACAGACAGCGCGATTTCCCGCTGTGCCTGTGCAAAACGGGTTAACGAATCCATCAACAGCAGCACATCTAAACCTTGATCACGAAAATATTCGGCGATGGTGAGTGCGGTTTGGCAACCTTTTAAACGCATCAGCGGTGAAGAGTCAGCAGGAGCGGCAACCACCACTGAACGCTGTCGGCCATCCACACCAAGGATCTCTTCGATAAATTCTTTAACTTCGCGTCCCCGTTCACCAATCAATCCAACCACCACGACTTGAGCGGTAGTACCTCGGGTCATCATACCGAGTGTGACCGATTTACCCACACCGGAACCCGCAAACAAACCAATCCGCTGCCCTTTGCCGACCGTCAGCAAGCCGTTAATGGCTTTGAGCCCAACATCCAAAGGCTCACTGATCGGTTTACGGGCCAGTGGGTTAATCGGCGCAGCATTGAACGATGCGCGTTGATCGGTGTAGAGAGGTCCAAGACTATCAAGAGGATTTCCGACGCCGTCAATCACTCGGCCGAGCAGCTCCATACCTACAGGCAAGCCTGATTCAGAAGTAATAGGCGTCACTTTTGCACCGGGAAGCACGCCGATGATCTGTTCGCTAGGCATCAAAAAAAGGTTATCGCCAGAAAAACCCACCACTTCAGCTTCCATTTCACCGGTCATGGTTTCGACTTTACACAAGCTCCCCACAGGCGCTTTGCAGCCAGTAGCTTCCAGCGTAAGGCCGACGACACGCACCAGTTTGCCCGAAGCCATCGGTCTGGTGGTATGCCCTTCAACTTTGTATTGAGCAA
>JBOFIW010000020.1:0-2816 GCA_051650365.1 Vibrio sp.
GCCGAGTTGATTGCCAGCTTGCCTGCCGAGCAGCGCATTCGTATCCCGATGATGCCGGAAGCACGCAGCCTCAATCTTTCCAATGCGGTAGCGATTATTGCCTTTGAAGCGTGGCGTCAAATGGGGTTTGATGGCGCAATGTAATGCGCCAATTGCCTCTATGATTTACTTCAGGCGGTTCTGATCTTCATCATCTTTACGCTCAAACTCGCCTTCATAGGTCGTTCCGTTAAAGTTTGAGCGATCGGTAAATGGGTTAGGCTGTTCAAAACCTTGTCCCCCCGTATGAATATTGCGTACGACCACACGGCTCATAAGATATTTGGCTAGCCAAGCCCTTGGCACAGGCAGCAAGATCAACATGCCCATTATGTCAGTCAAGAAGCCGGGGGTTAGCAACAAAACCCCTGCCACCGCCAACATCATCCCTTCGAAAATCTGCTGCGCAGGCAACTGGCCTTGCGCTAGTCGTTGTTGCACCGTCAGTAACGTTTGTAAACCTTGGCTACGTACCAATGATGCCCCAACCACCGCCGTCAAAAGAACTAAAGCAATGGTTGGCCACAAGCCAAGCACGCCGCCAACCTGAATAAACAGCGCAATTTCAATCATAGGGACTGCAATAAATAAAAAGAATAATATCGGGAACACAATGCCTCCTTGGTTGATGATCAGTGTATGCCTTGCTCATCACTCAACCAAATTAGAGGGTGTAAAAAAATGTGTTTTTTCACATCCTGATGAGAAAGATCATTGCCTGTACACACTCTGTTCATACTTTGCAAAAGGATGGCTCTATAAAAGCCAAAATAGTGATCCAGTTACTATTTTTAATATGCAGTTACAGTATTATGTGCCTCGAAAGTCAGGACGGATTTACAGCCAAAAACTCTGACGAATGGATTCTTAAGTTACAGAAATGGCTATTAATTTAGTTTTTTACCAAAATAATTATCTAAGGATCCCCATATGGCTACCCTATCTGATGCGCCTAAGACTGCGACTCTTGCCACTCGTATTGAAGAAGATCTATTAGGCCAACGTCACGTTCCGGCAGATGCTTACTACGGCATCCACACTCTTCGCGCAGTGGAAAACTTCAACATTTCTAATGTTACGATCTCTGACGTACCTGAATTTGTACGCGGCATGATCATGACTAAAAAAGCGGCAACGCTAGCCAATAAAGAACTGGGTGTGATTCCTAAAGATGTCGCGAACTACATCCTCCAAGCGTGTGATGTGATCCTTGAAACAGGTAAGTGCATGGATCAGTTCCCGTCAGATGTATTCCAAGGCGGCGCTGGCACTTCGGTGAACATGAACACCAACGAAGTGATTGCGAACGTGGCTCTGGAGCTGATGGGTAAACAAAAAGGTCAATACGAATTCATCAACCCGAATGACCACGTGAACAAGAGCCAATCAACCAACTGTGCTTACCCAACCGGTTTTCGTATTGCGGTTTACAACAGCATCCAGAAAGTTATTGATGCCGTTGAATACCTGAAAGGCGCATTCGAACTGAAAGCGATTGAGTACAAAAACGTCCTGAAAATGGGTCGTACTCAGTTGCAAGACGCAGTGCCTATGACAGTAGGTCAAGAATTCCACGCATGGGCTGTGACTCTGAATGAAGAGATCCGCGCTCTGCAATACACGTCAAAACTGCTTCTGGAAGTGAACTTGGGCGCGACCGCGATCGGTACAGGCCTGAACGCGGCTCCGGGTTACCAAGAGCTCGCGGTAAAATATCTGGCACAAGTAACTGGCCTAGAAACAGTACCAGCAGAAGATCTGATTGAAGCTACTTCTGACTGTGGTGCTTACGTGATGACACACGGTGCTCTGAAGCGCCTAGCGATGAAGATGTCTAAGATCTGTAACGATCTACGTCTGCTCTCTTCTGGTCCTCGTGCGGGTCTGAACGAAATCAACTTGCCTGAGTTGCAAGCGGGTTCTTCTATCATGCCAGCCAAAGTAAACCCAGTGATCCCAGAAGTGGTAAACCAAGTTTGCTTTAAAGTATTTGGCAACGATAACACCATCACGTTCGCCGCAGAAGCAGGTCAACTGCAGTTGAACGTTATGGAGCCAGTGATTGCTCAAGCGATGTTTGAGTCTATCTCTCTGCTGACTAACGCGTGTGTAAATCTACGTGACAAGTGCATTGATGGCATCACAGTCAATAAAGAAATCTGTGAAAACTTCGTCTTCAACTCTATCGGTATCGTGACTTACCTAAACCCATACATTGGCCACCATGAAGGTGACATTGTCGGTAAGATTTGTGCCGAAACAGGTAAGAGCGTACGCGAAGTAGTACTTGAGCGCGGCTTGCTCACTGAAGAGCAGCTTGATGACATCTTCTCTGTTGAGAACCTGATGCATCCTCAGTACAAAGCGAAACGTTACGAGTAATTGCTCGGTAGAAGCCCCCTTCGTTGGGGGCTTTTCTCATAGCACTCCACTAAGAGGATGAAAACATTATTTGAACGCTTGCCGTTATTCTCGAACTCGCTGGAGTTACAGCCAAAGGCTGCAACGACAAGCGGCCAGAGGATATGAGTGTTGAGATAATTTTTTCATCTTTAACATGAGGTAATCATTATGATTTGGGTCGAACTGGCTATTGTTCTTCTCTTCATCTTCCTGGGCGCACGGATTGGCGGTATCGGCATTGGTTTTGCCGGTGGTGCCGGTGTGATCGCCTTGTCATTAATTCTAGGTGTTCCAACCAAACAAGCTTTTATTCCGGTAGATGTTATCTTAATCATCATGTCGGTCATCACCGCTATCGCGGCGATGCAAGTCGC
>JBOFIW010000021.1:0-1486 GCA_051650365.1 Vibrio sp.
AAGGGGGAGGGAGTTAGGAGGGGGATACTCTTTACTTACGATTAATCAGCGCCATATATTCAGCGACACCTTCAGCCACAGTTTTGAATTGTACATCACAGCCAGCAGCACGAAGTTTGGTAAGGTCAGCCTCGGTAAATTCTTGATAAGCACCTTTAAGATGGTCTGGGAATGGAATGGTTTCGACTTCGCCACGACAATGGAATGCGATCACCGCTTTCGCCACTTCGTTGAACGATTCCGCTTTACCTGTACCACAGTTGAAAATGCCGGATACACCATGATCTAAAAACCACAAATTGACTGCCGCGACATCACCGACATACACGAAATCACGTTTGAAGTTCTCACTGCCAGCAAACAGTTTCGGATTTTCACCCGCATTCATTTGATTGTTCAAATGAAAGGCAACTGAAGCCATCGATCCTTTATGCTGCTCACGAGGGCCATATACGTTGAAGTAACGAAAACCGGTAATTTGCGATAAAGTTTCGCCGTGCTGTTTTGCATCTAGCCATAGGCGGCGTACATAGTTATCAAATTGCTGTTTCGAGTAACCGTAAACGTTGAGTGCACCTTCGTATTGCGGTTCTTCAATAAAGGTATCAGTTTCACCATAAGTGGCTGCCGAAGACGCGTAAAGGAAGGGAATGTCGCGATCTAAACAGTAGTGCAGCAGCTCTTTAGAGTATTCATAGTTGTTGAGCATGACATATTTGCCATCCCACTCTGTGGTCGCAGAGCAAGCGCCTTCATGGAAAATGGCGTCAATGTGCCCGAAATCATCACCAGCCATGATCTGAGCTAGGAAGTCATCTCGATCCATGTAGTCAGCGATCTCGAGGTCAACCAAGTTTTTGAACTTACGACCATTTTTCAAATGGTCGACGACCAGAATGTCAGTGATACCACGCTCATTAAGCGCTTTGATAATGTTGCTGCCAATCATGCCAGCGCCGCCAGTTACGATAATCATTATGAATTCCTATAAATGCGAACAGTTGCACGCATTATAGCCTGTCATATCTGTACTGTAATCACAAAATCCAAGCTCTGCCTTTTGAAGGCTCGCCCTATAAGGGGTTTTAGTTTAAACTTTGGGGAAAAATGTATACTGTATAACGCTATTAGGAGCGAGACCTAAGGGCGGTAGCGTGTCAAAAAATTGTACTTCTATACTGCAGGAGCAATCAGTGAGTTCATTAGCCAATACCCCTCCCGTTCAGCCCCCACAATACCCACATTACGGCTACCCTGTTAATGATGAGATTGATTTAAAAGAGCTTTTTTCAGCCCTATGGCAAGGAAAGTGGCTAATCATTATTACCACATTGCTGTTTAGTGTGGCCGCCATAGGTTATGCATTAACTGCTCAAGAATGGTGGAGCGCCAAAGCAACCGTTAGCCAACCGCAATTGCAAGATATTGCTAGCTACCAACAAGCAGTAAAGCGTTATCAGCCGCTGTTTGATGTGTATCAAGAAGA
>JBOFIW010000022.1:0-6215 GCA_051650365.1 Vibrio sp.
ATCCGTAATATTGCTGAACAAACCAACCTTTTAGCACTTAACGCCGCGATTGAAGCTGCACGCGCAGGTGAACAAGGCCGAGGTTTTGCCGTGGTCGCTGATGAGGTTCGAGTACTAGCTCAACGGACAACACAGTCCACCTCTGAGATTGAATCAATGATCAGTAATCTACAAACGAGCTCCTCATCAGCTAGCAAAGTAATTGAAAGCTGTATGCAGGACATGGAAATGTCGGTTGAGCAAGCCTCTCAGGCCAACAGTGCAATGGAAGAGATCCAAGCATTGATTATCGAAATTAGTCATATGAGTACACATATCTCTCAAGCAGCTGACGAGCAAAGTGAAACTACCACTTCGATAGCTCGTAGTATTGAAGACATCAATCATATCTCAGATGAGAGCTACCGAGCGATGTCTCAAATTGCACAAACCAGTGCGAGCCTCACAGCTCTAGCCAACCAACAAAGTGAGTTGGTGCATCGTTTCAAACTCTAGGGCAATCCACACTTTGTGCCCTTAATGTCAATTTTTCTGTAAAGAGCGACTTTTCAATAGAGTCGCTCTTGTTTTTTCATCCCCTCATCGTTATATGAGTAAACAGGCTTGCGTCACTTTTCTCTCCACTCATGCAAGCAAATCATGAGGATACTCTATGGCTATTCATGTAGGCATTATCGATCAGGATCCGGTTCGCTTAGTGACACCACTGCTCGATCATCGAACCGTTAGCCGCCACATCATTTTTATCGGCGACCAGTCCCAAACGGTAATTTTTCAACGCCTTAGCGATGTTTTAAACAAACGTAATATTACGACTGATTTCTTTGAAATCCCCGCGGGCGCTAACACTTCTGCCATTAAAAGTGCGATTCGTGAACTTGCTGAATCGCTCAAAGCGCGTGGTGAAGAAGTCAAATTCAATGCAAGCTGTGGCTTACGGCACCGATTGCTCTCGGCTTACGAAATTTTTCGCAGTTATCGTTGGCCTATTTTTGTCGTTGAGCCTAACAGTGACTGCCTGTGCTGGCTCTACCCCGATGGTAACCAAGATAGCCAAGTTCAAGATCGCATCACGATTGCCGATTACCTCACGATTTTTGGTGCGCGTGGGGAGTTCAATGAACAGCAATTGCCGCCACAATTGGATCAACAGCTCTACCAATTAGGCGAACGTTGGGCTGGGAATGCTTTAGAATTGGGGCCTGGACTCGCCACATTAAATTATTTGGCGACAACGTGTCGTAAAGAACAGCGACTTGATGTCGAACTCTCTGACAAACAACAAGGCTATCGTGAATTAAATCTACTGCTGACCGATCTGGTTGAAGCAAAGATTGCCACGTATGAAAACGGTATTCTCACTTTCAGCAATGAAGAAGCCCGCCGTTTTTCCAATGGAGAGTGGTTAGAAACTCTAGTACACAGTACGGTCAAACAGATTCAAGATGATCTGCCAACAATTCAAGATCGCTCCCTTAACGTACAGGTCTATCGCCAATTGGGTGACAGAGAAGTACGAAATGAACTCGATGTTGCCACTGTCGTTAATAACAAACTGCATATCATTGAGTGCAAAACCAAAGGGATGAGGGATGATGGTGATGACACACTGTATAAACTTGAATCACTCCGTGATTTACTTGGTGGCCTACAAGCTAGAGCGATGCTAGTGAGTTTTCGCCCATTACGTCACAACGACATTACTCGCGCAGAAGATCTCGGTTTAGCCTTAATCGGCCCAGAAGAGCTTAAAGATCTAAAAACGCATTTAACACAATGGTTTAAAGCCGCTGGCGGTAACTGAGCATACCTTAGCTTCTCTCTCACCTTGTATTAGGCTGACATAGTAAAAAAGCCCGCAATGCGGGCTTTTTTACCGATTTAGCCCCCAATCAACACTCGTCTTCCGTAAAGTTCGACGGCAAGGTTGTTTTCATCTGATGCCAGATATGGCCACTTGCAATGCCATATTGACGGATCACATGGGGTAATTGCTCGCGTTCACCACTTTGGCATACCGCCAACAGTTGACGATAGAATTCCATCGCCAGTTCACGTGCTTCAGGATTAGAGAAATAGTAACTCCCAACTCGGTCATAAAGTTTTTTCAGTCCATTAAAGATCAAACCATAGATTTGATTACCTGAATGAAAAGCCAAACGTTGGAACAACATATAATCATAAAAATTGAATGTTTTCGCGATCAGAATTTCCTGCCTTTTGAATTCATCTTTTTCGTTGTCTTCTTTGACATGCTGTTGAATTTTTTCTGCATATGGCGATGCAGCAATAAAGGCATCCCAAGATGAGGCATTGATTAACGCTCCACAAGACTCAATAACATTAGTCAGGGTTCGTTCTGAACTCTCTTTATTGAGTTTAAATGCATAACGCATGAAAATGGGGCTAATATTAGTTCTTGCAGCCAACAAATCTTCAACAATACTGGTGGCGTTATCTGCATCAAGGGTCATCAAAGTATCCAGAATATGCAACCCCGAGGTTTCCATAAACTGATTCACTTTAGTAGGTTTGCCATGTTGGATAGTGAGCCAGCCATCACGAGCTAAACGCTGTAATACTTCACGCAATGTTGTTCGTGTCACCCCAATCAGTTCTGAAAGTTCACGTTCTGCTGGTAAGATAGAACCCGGTGGAAAACGGCCGTTCCAAATACTCTCAATAATATATTTCTCAGCAAAACCTGCTGGGCTTTTTGCCTTAATGACCATTAATGACTTATCCAATTCTTGTTTTATCTGGGTCGAATGACACTCATCATACCACTACTTCGTACGACTCGAAAACCAAGCAGCGATAATCTTGTCACAAAGCGAACATAGTGCTATTACTCTAATTTAACGCTGGTGAATCAATCTGCACATTTTGCTCAAATGATGATGTTGAAACATTTTTCCAAAAAAGAAGTACACAAAATGCTTGGAATTAAATGAACCCTGCTCACACTCTGTCATTCCCTTTTAGCAAAATAAACTTACTCTAAATAGGTATTTCCCCCGACTTAAGATAGATTAAATTCAATTTCATCTAGCTCTAAGCTTCAACATGAATTTTTCAGCAGATTTATGCTATGCTTACACCACTTAGATCGCGTTTTTTAACGAAAATTTAGTGAGTTTTTATCATAATGATATTTGTTGTTGACTATTATGTAACGGCAAGTAGAGTTGCGGTCAAAGTATGGAGTGCTTGTTTTTCTCAAGGAGTGACTTGGTAAGAATCTCATCGTCTCAATGAAATGGTGTTCTTTCGAAGTTGCTGTTGATGAAAATTTTGTTTAAACACTGGTCCAATATTTTCACAATAACAGGCACAACGCAGAGTTTATCAATAACAACAGTTTAAGAGTAATCACCATGCCGATGTCCCTCGGAAATGCGTTCATCAAAAATTTCCTTGGTAAAGCGCCTGATTGGTACAAAGTTGCCATCATTGCTTTCCTAATTATTAACCCAATCGTCTTCTTTTTTATCAACCCATTCCTTGCGGGTTGGTTATTAGTCATTGAGTTTATCTTTACATTGGCGATGGCTTTGAAATGCTATCCATTACAGCCTGGTGGTTTACTTGCCATTGAAGCAATAGCCATTGGAATGACAAGCCCCGCTCAAGTCAAACACGAGCTTGTTGCCAACATTGAAGTACTACTGCTTCTGGTGTTCATGGTTGCAGGTATCTACTTTATGAAACAGCTACTGCTGTTCATTTTCACCAAAATTTTGTTAGGAATCCGCTCTAAAATACTATTATCACTTGCCTTTAGCGTGACGGCAGCGTTTCTCTCTGCATTCCTAGATGCACTAACAGTAATCGCTGTAATCATCAGTGTCGCTGTCGGTTTTTATTCGATTTATCACAAAGTGGCTTCTGGACAAAGTATCCAGTCCTCCCACGACCACACTCATGATGATGGCATTCCAGAGCTAACACGCGACGATTTAGAAAATTATCGTGCATTTTTACGCTCTCTTCTGATGCACGCGGGCGTGGGCACCGCTCTTGGTGGCGTAACAACCATGGTGGGTGAACCACAAAACTTGATCATTGCTGATCAAGCTGGCTGGCAATTTGGTGAGTTCTTAATTCGGATGGCTCCTGTGACTTTACCTGTGTTTATTGCTGGTATGCTGACTTGTATGTTAGTCGAGAAGTTCCGTCTATTTGGGTATGGTGCTCGCTTACCTATCAACGTTCGTCAAATTTTGTTGGACTTTGACTCGGAAGAACGTAAAAACCGCACAAACCAAGATGTTGCAAAATTATGGGTACAGGGTGCTATCGCAGTATGGCTAATTATTGGCTTAGCCCTTCACCTTGCAGCTGTGGGTTTAATCGGTCTATCAGTGATCATTTTGGCAACAGCCTTTACAGGCGTGATTGAGGAGCACTCACTCGGCAAAGCTTTTGAAGAAGCATTACCTTTTACCGCTCTACTTGCCGTATTCTTTTCCATTGTTGCCGTAATAATCGATCAGGAGCTGTTCAAGCCTGTTATTGATGCGGTACTAAACGTGGAAGACCACGGTACTCAATTGGCGTTATTCTATGTTGCTAACGGTTTACTTTCTATGGTGTCAGATAACGTTTTTGTCGGGACGGTATACATTACCGAGGTAAAAACAGCGCTAATGGAGGGTTTAATCTCTCGTGACCAGTTTGATTTGCTCGCAGTTGCAATTAATACCGGGACCAATCTACCATCGGTAGCAACACCTAATGGTCAAGCCGCATTTTTATTCCTGCTGACATCGGCCTTAGCACCGCTAATCCGCCTTTCTTATGGACGCATGGTTGTAATGGCATTCCCTTACACCTTAGTGCTTTCTATTGTGGGATTGATGGGGATTATGTTCCTACTCGAACCAATGACTGAAGTTTTCTATAACTTAGATTGGATCAATCACCACGAAGTTCCTGCCATGAATACCTTACCCCAAGGCAGTCATTAAATTTCAGTTGAACCTGAAACTAATCCAAGATAAAAAGCTCTGAGTATTCAGAGCTTTTCTTTTATAAGGATCTAACTGTGCGTTTATTATCCTCTCTCAAATCTTTTTCCCATTCACGACTTTCTTGGCTATTACTACTGGCTTTTGTCGTATTCTTTACTCTTTGTGCCATGTATTTCCAGCATGTTATGTTACTCGCCCCCTGTGTCATGTGTATCTATGAGCGCATTGCCATGCTTGGTATTGGCGTAGCCGCTATGATTGGAGCGATTGCCCCACAAAATCCAATTATTCGCTGGTTAGGATTTGCCGCTTGGGGAGCAAGTAGCTACAAAGGTTTGATGCTGGCAGTAGAGCATGTGAATTATCAATTCAACCCTTCTCCCTTTGCTACCTGCGACCTATTTGTTACCTTCCCCTCTTGGGCTCCACTAAATCAGTGGGCTCCAAATTTGTTTGAGGCGTATGGAGATTGCAGCAAAGTAGTATGGCAATTTTTAACACTGTCCATGCCCCAATGGTTAGTGATTATTTTTGCTGCTAATTTATTAGCATTAAGTGTGTTTATCATTGCACAACTAGCAAAGGCATCACGCTAGTTGTTGGCTATTGATTCGATTATGGTAAAAAAGGCGCTTAAAGCGCCTTTTTTTAGTCTCGAACAGGGGCTGGAGCCAATACCTCACGGTTGCCATTGTGTCCAGGGGCACTCACAATACCCTGAGCTTCAAGCTGTTCAACAATCCTTGCTGCTCGGTTGTAACCAATTTTAAAACGACGCTGTACCCCCGAAACAGAAGCTCGACGTGTTTCAACAACATGTTCTGTAATCTGATCAAACAATGGATCTAACTCTTCATCGGACTCTATTTGCTCACCTGGCAACATAGCTTCAGGGCCATGATCACCTTGGATAATTTCACTGATGTAGTTCGGTTTCCCCCGCGCCTTCCAGTTATTGACCACCGCATGGACATCATCATCTGAAGCAAACGCACCATGTACACGAATCGTGTGGCTTGATCCTGGTGGTAAATAAAGCATGTCTCCCATACCGAGCAGAGATTCCGCGCCACTCTGATCCAAAATCGTTCGTGAGTCCGTTTTCGTGGAAACAGTAAAGGCAACACGAGTCGGAATATTGGCCTTAATCAAACCAGTGATCACATCCACCGATGGGCGTTGCGTAGCCAAAATTAAGTGGATGCCGGCTGCTCGCGCTTTTTGCGCCAAACGAGCAATCAA
>JBOFIW010000023.1:0-2160 GCA_051650365.1 Vibrio sp.
TTCGTATCGAGAACGACCTACAGACCAATGGCATCCTTCTGAATGATGAATGGTGTCAGTTTCTGGCAGAAAATCACTTCCTTGTCGGCCTTTCTATCGACGGCCCCGAAGAGATCCACAACAAATATCGTGTCACCCGCAGCGGCAAACCGACCTTTCATCTAGTGATGGCCGCGGTAGAAAAAATCAAAGCTCACGGTGTTCGTTTCAACGCACTGGTCACAGTCAACCGTTATAACGTCAAATACCCACTTGAAGTCTATCGTTTTATGACCCGCGAGCTAGGCGCGACTTACGTGCAGTTTAACCCAGTGGTTGAACCGAGTGACTTCAAGACCACCGCACCACAGTTCTGGAATGAAAGCATGATTCCGGTTATCGGCAGTGAATTAGCTAAACCGGGGCATCCGATGTCCATAGTGACCGATTGGTCGGTGGATGCCGATGACTGGGGACAGTTCCTGATCACCATTTTTGAAGAATGGGTGAACAACGATTTAGGCCGAGTGCTGGTTAACCTTTTTGAAACTGCCGTCGCGCAGGTGATGGGGAAACCTGCACAACTGTGCACCTCTGCGGAATTCTGTGGTAAAGGACTCGCCATCGAACACAACGGGGATGTGTTTAGTTGCGATCACTATGTGTACCCAGAGTACAAACTTGCCAATGTGAAAGAACGTCCACTCAACGAAATGGCATTTTCGATAAGACAGCAAGCGTTTGGCATAGCCAAACGAGATTCACTGCCGAAATACTGTAAAGCGTGTCCTTATCTGAAACTTTGCTGGGGAGAATGCCCTAAAAACCGTCTGCTAAAAACGCCAGACGGCGAAACTGGGCTTAACTATTTATGCCCAGGTATCAAAGCATTCTTCGACTATTCACTGCCCATGCTGACAGGCTTGGCCGTACTTCTAGGACAGCAAAATGAAACAAACCAATAAGCAACCAAGCCGTCATGAACTCAATGGTGCACATGAGGATGTCATCAAATTATTGAATGCCATTGAGTCTCAGGTAGTTGGCCAAAGAACCGTTATCCGCAGCTTAATTTTAGGTCTGCTTTGTAGTGGACATGTGTTGTTGGAAGGCTTGCCAGGCACCGCTAAAACGCGTTCGGTAAAAGCATTAGCCAATGCGCTTTCCATTTCTTTTGGACGCATCCAGTTCACACCGGATCTGCTGCCTTCCGATGTTACCGGAACCGAAGTTCTGCAAGAAACCGAAGGCAAATCTTCGCTGCATTTTCAACCCGGCCCAGTCTTTAATCAGATCGTACTGGCGGATGAAATTAACCGCGCGCCCGCCAAAGTACAGGCTGCCTTATTAGAAGCCATGGCCGAAGGCACAATTACCGTTGCCGGACAAACTCATACCTTGCCTGAGCTGTTTATGGTTCTGGCAACCCAAAACCCAATTGAGCAAGAAGGCACTTACCCCCTGCCCGAAGCACAGATGGATCGCTTTCTGATTAAAGCCTTGGTTGAGTATCCCGACAAGGAGGCCGAGCGCGACATCATTCGTCTGGTTCGTCAGGAAGAAAACGGGGTATTTGCTAGTGAACCGCAAGCAAATATCACCATAGATCCGGCAAGTATTCTTAAAGCTCGCCAACAAATTGCTGCCCTGTCACTTTCAGACATGGTGGAGAGCTACATCATTGAATTGGTGATAGCAACTCGCAACCCTGAGTACTATGCGCACTCCAAGCTCGCCAACTGGCTCACGATTGGTGCAAGCCCACGCGCTTCCATCGCGTTGGATAAATGCTCACGCGCTCTGGCATGGTTAGAAGGTCGCGATCATGTCTTGATCGATGATGTGCGCGAAGTCGCCTCCTTGGTTCTCGGGCATAGGCTCAGCCTTTCTTATGAAGCACTGTCCGAAGGTATCAGCCAGCAAGATGTTGTCACCGAATTGCTTGATGTGGTCAACATTGGGTAACGACTATGAGTAAGCCCCACGTCACCCATGATGCTCGAATCCATGTCACTTTGCCGCAGTTAGTACGGCTGCAAAATCAAGTGCCACAAGTGAAACTCTTGAGTGCTCGCTACTCAAGAGCGCACTTGTCGGGTCGTTATCAATCGCATCAGCGTGGTCGTGGTCTGAACTTTGAGGAGCTTCGCCATTACCAACTGGGGGATGATATTCGCCAAA
>JBOFIW010000024.1:0-4494 GCA_051650365.1 Vibrio sp.
ACTATTGAACGAGCGAAAGTGTGATGAGTAAGAAACTGCTAATTAAAACTTGGGGCTGCCAGATGAACGAGTACGATTCATCAAAAATGGCTGACCTGCTTAATGCTGCAAACGGCTATGAGCTGACAGAAATACCCGAAGAAGCAGACGTTTTACTCCTAAACACCTGTTCGATCCGTGAAAAAGCTCAGGAAAAAGTTTTCCACCAACTTGGTCGTTGGAAAACCCTGAAAGACAAAAAACCCGGCGTAGTGATCGGCGTCGGTGGTTGTGTGGCGACTCAAGAAGGCGATTCGATTCGTGATCGTGCGCCCTATGTTGATGTGATCTTTGGCCCACAAACGCTGCACCGCCTACCAGAAATGATTAAACAATCGCAAATCAGCGAAGCACCAGTAATGGATATCTCTTTCCCTGAAATTGAGAAGTTCGATCGCCTGCCGGAGCCACGTGCGGAAGGCCCAACCGCCTTTGTTTCTATCATGGAAGGTTGCTCAAAATACTGTACTTACTGCGTAGTACCTTACACTCGTGGTGAAGAAGTCAGCCGCCCAATGGATGATGTGCTGTTTGAAATTGCTCAACTTGCGGAACAAGGTGTGCGTGAAGTCAACCTGCTTGGCCAAAACGTGAACGCTTACCGTGGTGCAACTCATGACGGTGAGATTTGCTCTTTTGCTGAGTTACTGCGTCTGGTAGCAACGATTGACGGTATCGACCGCATCCGCTTTACCACTAGCCACCCCCTCGAATTTACCGATGACATTATTGCGGTGTACGAAGACACTCCAGAATTAGTAAGCTTCCTGCACTTACCAGTACAAAGTGGTAGCGATCGCATTCTGACTATGATGAAGCGCCCGCACACAGCCATTGAGTACAAGTCCATCATCCGTAAACTGCGTAAAGCGCGTCCTGATATTCAAATCAGCTCTGATTTTATCGTTGGCTTCCCGGGTGAAACCGACAAAGATTTCCAAGACACCATGAAGCTGATCCGTGATGTCGATTTCGATATGAGCTTTAGCTTTATCTTCTCTCCTCGCCCAGGTACGCCAGCCGCCGACTATCCATGCGATCTTTCGGAAGAAGTGAAGAAAGAGCGCCTGTACGAACTGCAACAGCAGATCAACAGTCAAGCCATGCGTTACTCACGCCTGATGCTGGGCACTGAACAACGTATTTTAGTTGAAGGTCCATCGAAGAAAGATTTGATGGAACTACGTGGACGTACCGAAAATAACCGCGTGGTTAACTTCGAAGGTTCACCAGAACTGATCGGTCAGTTTGTTGATGTGAAGATTGTCGATGTGTTCGCCAACTCACTGCGTGGTGAATTAGTACGCACCGAACAAGAGATGAATCTGCGTATTGCGACCTCTCCATCAGAAATGAAAGCGAAGACTCGCCGCGAGGATGAGCTTGGGGTTGCTACATTTACTCCTTAATCTCGTATACACTGTCAATAAGTGTCCGGTCAAAATCGGACATTTATTGACATACTGAGAGGCAAATTTGAGCAATAAAATCATAACCTTAGAAATCAATCTAGAACCTTCCGATAACCACCGACTCGCCAGTTTATGTGGCCCTTTCGACGATAATATCAAGCATCTAGAACGTCGCTTGGGAGTCGAAATCAATTACCGTGGCAATTTCTTCACCATTGTGGGTAAAGCCCATACAGCCGCTGCTGCACTCGATATTATCAAAACACTGTATGTTGAAACCGCTCCGGTGCGTGGCCAAATTGCCGACATTGAACCTGAGCAGATTCATCTTGCGATCAAAGAATCCGGCGTTCTTGAACAGCACAGCGAATCCAGCATTGCCCACGGCAAAGAAGTGTTTGTTAAAACCAAAAAAGGTGTGATCAAACCTCGTACACCGAATCAAGCTCAATACTTGATGAATATGGTGACGCACGACATCACCTTTGGTGTTGGCCCAGCGGGTACAGGTAAAACCTACCTTGCGGTTGCAGCAGCGGTGGATGCGCTTGAGCGCCAAGAAATTCGCCGCATTCTGCTCACTCGTCCTGCGGTTGAAGCTGGCGAAAAGCTCGGTTTTCTGCCGGGAGATCTAAGCCAAAAAGTCGATCCCTACTTGCGCCCGCTTTACGATGCTCTGTTCGAAATGCTCGGTTTTGAGCGCGTAGAAAAACTGATTGAGCGTAACGTGATTGAAGTAGCACCGCTTGCTTACATGCGAGGCCGCACACTGAACGATGCGTTTATTATTCTCGATGAAAGCCAAAACACCACTGTCGAACAAATGAAAATGTTCCTGACGCGAATTGGCTTTAACTCTCGCGCTGTGATAACTGGTGACGTCACACAAATCGACTTACCACGTGGGGCGAAGTCAGGCCTGCGCCATGCGATTGAAGTACTCAATGAAGTCGATGAAATCAGCTTTAACTTCTTCCAAGCTGACGATGTAGTACGCCACCCTGTGGTTGCCCGTATCGTGAATGCTTATGAGAAGTGGGAAGCACAAGATCAAAAAGAGCGTAAAGAGTATGAACAGCGCCGCCGTGAAGAGCGTGAAAGCAAATTGCTCGAAATGCAACGAACTGAAATGGCACTTGGCCACAATAATGAGCCTAACCCGTCATGAGTATTGAACTGGATTTGCAATTGGCAGTCGAAGATGAAAACGGACTGCCAACCGAAGCGGATTTTGCCCAGTGGTTAACCCGTACAATCACCCCTTTTCAACCACAAGCCGAAGTGACCATTCGCATTGTGGATAAAGAGGAAAGCCATGCGCTAAATTTAAATTATCGCGGCAAAGATAAACCGACCAATGTGTTGTCTTTCCCGTTTAAAGCTCCTCTAGGTATGGAAATGGATCTTCTCGGTGATTTGGTGATTTGCCGTCAAGTGGTTGAACGTGAAGCCATTGAGCAAAATAAACCTTTGCAAGCACATTGGGCGCATATGGTTGTACATGGAAGTCTGCATCTGCTAGGTTATGACCACATCGAGGATGATGAAGCAGAAGAGATGGAATCTCTTGAAACCAAAATTATGCAAGAAATGGGCTTTACTGATCCGTATCTGGCAGAAAAAGAGTAACCCTTATCCGTTAAGATAAGGCCTATGTGAGCTATCACACTTCTGGTAGCGTTAGTGAATTGAGACATAATGAACGAAGACAATTCTCAGAATTCGGAAGGTCCGAGTAGAAAGTCCTTCTTTGAACGCCTAAGTCAACTTTTTCAGGGAGAGCCGAAAGATCGCCAAGAGCTGGTCGATGTAATCCGCGACTCTGAAGTGAATGACTTGATTGACCATGACACCCGAGACATGCTCGAGGGCGTAATGGAAATCGCCGAAATGCGCGTGCGCGATATCATGATCCCACGCTCACAAATGGTCACTATCGATCGTACTCACAACCTAGATGCTTTGGTTGCCATCATGACTGATGCGCAGCACTCGCGTTATCCTGTGATCAGCGAAGACAAAGACCATGTGGAAGGCATTCTACTTGCGAAGGACTTACTCAAATATCTAGGCTCCAACTGTGCTCCATTCAATATCCAAGAAGTGATCCGTCCTGCGGTCGTAGTTCCGGAAAGCAAACGGGTTGACCGTCTGCTCAAAGAATTCCGTGAAGAACGTTACCATATGGCGATTGTGGTGGATGAGTTTGGCGGCGTTTCTGGCCTAGTCACCATTGAAGATATTCTGGAAGAGATCGTCGGCGATATCGAAGATGAATTCGACGACGAAGAGCAGAAAGACATTCGCCAGCTGAGCAAACACACCTTCTCGGTGAAAGCGCTCACCACGATTGAAGACTTTAACCACACTTTCGGCACAAAATTCAGTGATGATGAAGTGGATACGGTCGGTGGACTGGTGATGACGGCATTCGGCCACTTACCAGCACGCGGGGAAGTCGTAGACATTGCAGGCTACAACTTCAAAGTAACCGCGGCAGATAATCGCCGAGTGGTAGCTCTTCAAGTTACCGTTCCCGATCTGGAAGCGCTTTCGCAAGTCGCGGAAGAGTAGTCCTCATCCTCTTACCGAGTAAGAGAAGAAGAAAAGAGACGATGAAAACTCTATTACATCATCGCCTAATGCGGCCGCTTGCGGCCGCTTTTGTTGGCGTCATAACTCCTCTGGCTTTTGCCCCTTATCAGTTTTGGCCTTTGGCCTTATTCAGTCCATTTATCCTACTGCTTCTTTTAAACCGACAAAGTACAAAGCAATCAGCTTTGATTGCTTACGCATGGGGAATTGGTCAATTTGCTTTTGGTATCAGTTGGGTTCACGTCAGTATTGATACGTTTGGCGGTATGCCTAAAATTATCAGTCTGCTTTTGATGGCATTACTGGTGGGGTATCTCGCACTCTATCCGGGGCTTTTCGGTTGGTTACTCAGCCGCTTCTTTCCCCATAACTCACGTACCAAGTGGCTATGTGCTGCGCCTGCGTTATGGCTAATTACTGATTGGCTGCGCGGCTGGGTGATGACGGG
>JBOFIW010000025.1:0-6665 GCA_051650365.1 Vibrio sp.
TCAGGAGGGCCAATCTATTTCGATAATGGTTCAGGCTATGTACAAATTGGAATCACCAGTTTTGGTCCATCCATTTGTGGTGATGCTTCTCAACCTGTTACCTCTGTCTTCACAGAAGTTTCTGACCATTATAGTTGGATCCTACGGGTGATGAACGGGCTAGAAACGCCAAAATATTACGTTACAGAGAGTAACGGGATGCGTACATTAAATGTTGGGGGAACCACTACAGTAGTGAACCAAAGCTCATCGGGTGGGGCAATCTCCTTTCTTGTTGCTTTATTTTTGGGCTATTTGATCGTTATTCGGCGTAATAAACTGAATAGTTGAGTTTTGTTGCCAAGCGTTGTTTGATTTTAAATGTTAATCTGACATTATCGTTATTCATTTACTAAATCTATAAATAATCCTAGGTAACGACTTTGAATAAACTAAAACTATTCTTTGGCCCTCTTTATCCTATCGTTTGCGCTTTGCTTGCTTTGTTAGCCATTTTTACGCTATCTCGTTTAGGGTTGGCGATTTGGCATTTTGACCGCGTGACGGATGCAGAAGGTTGGGGACGTATTTTCGCCAGCGGTTTACGGGTGGACTTTGCATCAATTTGCTACTTATTCATTTTGCCTGCACTTTTGACTAGCTTAATTTCTGGTGAGCATTGGTTAGGTCGCATTTGGAATTGGGTGCTGCGAGTTTGGATCACCGCAGGACTTTGGCTTGTTGTATACATGGAAGTGGCGACACCTCCTTTCATCATCGAGTACGATCTGCGTCCTAATCGCTTGTTTGTGGAATACCTCATCTATCCAAAAGAAGTCTTCGGAATGCTGTGGTCTGGCTACAAACTGGAGCTGTTTATTGGCTTAGTTGTGAGTGTACTGACGGTTGTTCTCGGTTGGAGATGGAGTAAAACTCTGGTTTCCGATCTGCGTTATCCGAAATGGTATTGGCGTCCAGTGATTGCTGTGCTTGTGGTTGCAATCGGGATCTTAGGTGCACGTTCTTCATTAGGGCACCGCCCAATGAATCCGGCGATGGTTTCCTTTTCTAGCGATCCCTTGATGAACGATCTTACGCTCAACTCCTCCTATTCAGTTATTTTTGCAGCCAAGCAAATGGGATCGGAAGCCAACGCGTTTGAGTTCTATCCTAAGATGGATAAACAGCTTGTGATTGATGAAATCCGAGCTTCTATGAATGTGGCTCCAGAAGATTTCGTTAGTGACACTAAACCTTCCATGGCTAAACATGTTGCAGCTTACCAAGGTACGCCTAAAAACATCGTGATTTTGTTGATGGAAAGCCACGGTGCGCGTTATGTGAAAAGCCTTGGCGGGATTGATGTTTCTCCAAACATGGACAAACTGATTAACGAAGGCTGGGCATTCACTCGTATGTACGCCACAGGTACTCGTTCAGTTCGTGGTATTGAAGCAGTAACTACGGGTTTTTCTCCAACGCCAGCTCGCTCTGTAGTAAAGCTAGGTAAAAGCCAGAATAACTTCTTCTCGATTGCGGGTTTGCTGAAAACTAAGCAGTACCACACGCAATTCATTTATGGTGGTGAGAGCCATTTTGACAATATGAAGAGTTTCTTCCTCGGCAATGGCTTTGTGGATATGCAAGACTTGCCTACTTTCTCAAACCCGAAGTTTGTCGGTTCATGGGGAGCATCGGATGAAGATCTGTTCAATAAAGCGGATGAGCAGTTCACTCAAATGGCACGAGAAGGTAAACCTTTCTTTAGTTTGGTATTTACCTCATCTAACCATAGCCCGTTTGAATATCCTGATGGTGTGATTACACAATACAATGAACCTAAACAGACGGTAGAAAATGCAGTGAAATACGCTGACTACGCGTTGGGACAATTTGTTGAAAAGGCAAAGAAATCACCTTATTGGGATAACACTGTGTTTGTCGTAGTCGCAGACCATGACGCCCGTACACAAGGCACCAATCCAATTCCGGTTGAATATTTCCATATTCCAGCAGTTATTTTTGGTGGTGGTATTGAAGCGCGTAAAGATGATCGCTTACTCAGCCAGTTGGATTTGGCTCCGACGCTGCTTTCCTTAGCCGGTATTAGTAGTGAAAACCCCATGATCGGCTTTGATTTAACCCAAGACGTTCCGGTTGAAAAGCAACGCGCAATGATGCAACGCGACAAAAATTTTGGTTGGTTGACACCGGATAACCAAGTCGTCGTATTGCAACCAGGACAAGATATCACGACCTATCAATATGATTCTGTGACACATAAAATGACACCGCTTCAGCTTGATGAATCGATCGTGACTCGAGCGCACGCCAACGCCATGTGGGGTAGTTTGGCATTCAAAGAAAATTATTACACCGCACAAAAAAGTTATGAATTGGAAAAATAAGCCATTTCATTAACTGGAAAACAAAGAAGGCGACCAATGGCCGCCTTCTTTATTACTTTAGAGTCACATACAAGGGCATTGTTTCACCATATGGTGTTTAACGATCCCAGTACGCTTCTTCCAAACTATCTTCGCGTTCAGGTAGTGACCGTGATAGGCGTGGAGAATGCTGAGTCAACACCTCATAGCTCACACGGTTAGCGTATTTACACACTTGAGAGAGCGAGGAGTAAGTCAAGTAAGGTTGATCATGCTTGGCTGAATTCGGCACATTGCGTTGGTGATACGCGTTTGCCGCCATGTCGTGCAGTAACGCAGAAAGTGCGCCATCGCCAGCACCGTTGGTGTTCTTAATCTCCAGCGGACCGCCTAAGTATGGGCCAATATGAGAGTAAACTTTTAGCGGGTTACGGCAATCTTCTTTACGCATTGCGCGGCTAAATTCGTACTTATTAAACTCAGGAATATTACCCGGTAGCAATGGTAGTTCAGTTTCTCGCTTGGCTGACTCGTCAATATAGCCCGCCATGTACAAGCCCACTGGGCCAGCGGTGCACAGAACTAAATCAACCCATTCCAGAGCTTTATTGGCGGCAAGTAGTGGATCTCGTTCACCCGTGAGCGCTGCACCTTCTTCTTCATTCATCGCAACAACGGTAATGTGCTCTTTCATGTAGTTTTGCCACCACTTTGCATTACCTTCGATCACATATTTTGTGCCTAGAGTGAGCACCACGGGAATACCGTGTGCCTTTGCAATTTCAATGGCACGTTGTACCGCTTGTGGCATAGGGTCTTCAGGCTTACCACGCATCAAATAAGATGAAACCACCAGAGCTGAAGCTTTTTCAAACACTTCTTCAGGGATGCTATCTGGGCGCAGCTTGTTCATGTGACCTTCATTGATCGCAAACGTGCGTTCACCATCTTCTGAAATCAGGGTGTAGCAGCGACCAATTGGGCCATCCACGGTTTGTAGATGATTGAGGTTCATGCGTGAAGAGGTTCGGCACAGGTAACGATAAGCGTATGAACCGACTTCGATATTCTTTGACATTACACCGAGCAAAACCGATTTGCTGTCCGCCAAAACGGAATAGTTGTGCAATGTATTGCCAATGGTATCTCCCGGATATTGATGAGTGATCAAACCACGCTCAACCAATTCTTGATAGAGTTCGTCCGCTTTACTCTCTTCCAGTACCAGCGAGTGGCCTTTGCTGAGATCATATCGAGCAAGGAAGTCGTCATCGACACGAGCTTCAATATCCACAATGGTCTGACCCACACCCACAATGGTTGGGCGGTGGAGCTTCGGAGTTTGCTGAATTTGGTTTACGAGTGGATCTCGGGCGTGAGTTGGGAAATAGTGCTTAGATTTGCGCTGGCCGGGAAACTTCATATTGAAAGTGTTGATTAAAAATTTTCGCGCATCATATCACAGTTATGAAAGATTACTTTCATTTTTATTACGGTCTGAGGTGATGTGAAATGCACCTCAGACTGTCAGTTCTTACTTATTTCGCCTGTGTTTCTGGGAAGGCGTTATAAGCCTTCGTTCCCCATAAAGGAACGGTAGATAAACTGTGTTTGAAGCTACCGGAGGTCTCTTTGGTTGAGTAGGAGAGATACATCAGGGTTTGGTTTTTAGCATCAAAAATGCGGCGAATTTTCATTGATTTAAAGAAAATACTTTTGGATTTCTGAAACACCACTTCGCCCGATGCAGATTTATCAATTTGAGCGATCATCTCTGGCGTTATTTCACCTGTTTGGCGGCATGAAATCGAAGAGTCGGAAGGATCGGCTAGACTTAAATCGGCTTCAATACTTGCGACATGACAGGTGACGCCAGTGACAATTGGATCATTCAGATTATTGATTTTTATATCTTTCAAAGTAAACATGCCGAGGCTGACATCGCCTACTTCTGAGCGATCACAACCACTCAGTACAAAAGCGAGGGAAAGGAGCAAGGTACTGCGAATGGGTTTGAGCATAATGATGTTCCGTTCAGGTTAAGTCTCGTTATCATACTTATTTTCCGGTGGCAGTGCAGCCTTAAGCAGGAAAAGGAACAGAATTGGCTTGTCCATTCCGGCTGGTACGGGATAAAAACTTGTCGCATGAAGGTTGGATGAGTATGCTGCCATTACTGCAACGGATAGATAATAGATGTTGCTTCACCAACCAAGAAGAAGTCCCGCTATGATTCACTCTCCCTCACCTGTGGTGGTTGCCAAAAATCAGTGGTTATATAGTCAGGTTGATGTCGAGTTTCCGACTGCTGAAAGCTTAGAAGGACGCGATATTTATCAATCGTTAAGTCAACAAACACACGTTACTTCTTTCCTACCTCAAGCCTGCGATGAGCAGTTGTTGCAAGAGATATATTTGGTCGACTTTCATCGTCTAACAGTATGGTTTGCTCTTTTGCAAGCCACGCGCAGTTCGGAAACACACCAACAAGAACGTTTGATTGAATTCTTCACCCAAATTATCTATTCACCACCGTGTCAGCTATTTCTCGGTTTCCATCTTGGTGAACCAGTTGCGGCAGGTATGGTGACTGAGTATGAGCAAAGTGTTCTGCTGTCGGATCTTGTCATTAAAACCAATGGTCTGTTTGAAACACGTGAAGCCTTTGCTCATGCTCTATATGCCAAATGGCAATCCATGACGGCCAGTGAAGCGCTGCCTTATATCGAGCTTTAACGTTTATTTTGACAAGAAAAAAGTGACGTTAGTAGAAGTTATGCACAGTCATGCATTGATTTCTACTATTCTGTTAACTCCATCCTTTTTAGTGCCTAAGTGAGATATACACTGCTAGTAAGGATGGAGGAATAAATGATGGCAGAAACCCGAGTGAAATGTGTCATTTTTGACTGTGAAGGCACTTTAGTTGACAGTGAACGTTTGTGTTGCGAAGCCTTAGTGCAAGTGTTTGGTGAAATGGGGGGTGCGCTTACTTACCAGCAGATTGCAAACCATTTCACGGGTGGAAAAATTGCCGATATTCTGAACGCAACATGCCAGCTTGCGCAGGTTACGGCAGACATTGATTTACTGGAGCAACGTTACCGAGCAACAGTAGCGGCAATGTTTAGTCGAAAACTATCGCCCATGGGGGGAACTCGAGCGTTACTCCGCTATTTAAAACGCAATCAAATTGAATTTTGCGTTGTATCCAATGCGCCTAGAGAAAAAATCACTATGACGTTGGCTCTTGCTGGATTGGAACACTATTTCAAAGGTAGGATTTTTTCCGCTTTTGATGCCAATAGTTGGAAACCAGAGCCTGATCTTATTCGCTATTGCGCAATGAATATGGGTTTTGCTCTGGATGAATGTATTTATGTGGACGATACGCCAAAAGGAGTGGAAGCAGGTTTGAGTGCCGGTGTGATGACCTTTCAATTGAGCCCACTTAACCCTCAAAATCGGACGGATTCCAAACACGTGAGAACTCTGAGCAATCTACTCCAATTAGTGGATTTTTTAAGTGCTCACACTTACACCTCTCGTCATTTGGCCAAGCGCGCTTGAGTTTATCTAGCTTGTTGTTTTTCTTATGGTTTGTCGTATTTTCTATGTCAGGACACGAATGCGGCAACCAATTGTGGAGCATTAAAGTTCGGATGCTATTGGCGTGTTTTTACACCCAAGTGAACATAACGGTTATTGAGGTTGGCACGTGCGGCAAGCATTGGTTGAATGCTTGTGAGTGAGTTAGTGTGGAAGCCACACTGTCCACAGAAGAACTTTTCCTTATCGGCAGAAATTAAAAATTCGTCATGTTGACAAAGGGGGCAGCATTCGATGCTTATTTCAATTGTTGAGGTAGTCATTCGATAATTCTCAGCAGCAAAAAGAGTTTTTATAAAGCTTTAACCGTATAAGTAACGTTAAGCATGAATGTATTGTTATATTTGCATTTAGAATAAACATATTCCGTTAACTTACTATTCCGCTTTTTCATCTTTGTTCCAAAATTGAGATGCAATTCATAGAAAGTACATGTAAAACTTGCCGAAGTTCATGTCCGTATCGTGTGTCTCGAAACTTAGGACAAAAATTACGGGTGGGAGATTCAAAACACGACGGTCACTTTCATCAAGTTAAAAGGGCATCTATGAGTTACGAATTCTGTGTGGTGCTCACCACCACAAATGAAAAATCCAATGCGGAGCAAATGAGTCGCTATTTGCTTGAACATCAACTTGCTGCTTGTGTACAAATATTACCGATCGAAAGTCACTATCTATGGGAAGGTAG
>JBOFIW010000026.1:0-3170 GCA_051650365.1 Vibrio sp.
GCGATGATCACAATATCGCGCAAATTGAAGCGGCGGCTAAGCTGATTGCTGATTCATTCAAGCAAGGTGGAAAAGTGCTTTCTTGTGGTAATGGTGGTTCACATTGTGATGCCATGCACTTTGCTGAGGAATTAACAGGCCGTTACCGTGAAAACCGCCCTGGTTATCCTGGTATTGCGATTTCAGATCCAAGCCACCTGTCTTGTGTAAGTAATGATTTTGGTTACGAGTACGTGTTCTCTCGCTATGTTGAAGCTGTAGGTGCCAAAGGTGATGTGTTGTTTGGTCTGTCTACTTCTGGTAACTCAGGCAACATCCTAAAAGCGATTGATGCGGCGAAAGCAAAAGGCATGAAAACGATCGCTTTGACCGGTAAAGATGGCGGCAAAATGGCAGGTCTAGCGGATGTTGAAATCCGTGTTCCACATTTTGGTTACGCAGATCGTATTCAAGAAGTACACATCAAGATCATCCACATCATCATTCAATTGATTGAGAAAGAGATGGTCTAAGGTACTCTTGATACGCCCGGCCATTACGGCCGGGCGATTGGTTTAAGTAAGGAGTGGTTTAAACCATGTGTGAATTGCTCGGCATGAGCGCGAATGTTCCAACCGATATCTGTTTTAGTTTCACCGGCTTGATGCAACGTGGTGGGAAAACGGGGCCGCATCGTGATGGCTGGGGGATCGCTTTTTACGAAGGCAAAGGCTTTCGCACATTTAAAGACCCGAATCCCAGTAGTCAGTCTAAAATCGCTGAATTAGTTCAGCAGTACCCAATAAAAAGCTGTGCGGTGATCAGCCATATTCGCCAAGCCAATCGCGGCGGGGTGAGTTTAGAGAATACCCATCCCTTTACTCGTGAGCTTTGGGGGCATTATTGGACCTTTGCGCATAATGGGCAGTTGACTGACTATCAAGATCTGGCGACCGGACGTCATCGCCCTGTTGGACAAACCGACAGTGAGTGGGCGTTTTGTTGGCTGCTAAACCAGATGGAACAGAAGTACCCCGAAGGGCCGCAAGATTGGTCAGAAATGTTGCGCTATGTCGCACAGTGCTGTGACTCACTTCGCCCGTTAGGTGTGTTCAATATGCTGCTGTCTAATGGCGAATATGTGATGGCGTATTGCACCAATCATTTGTATTGGATCACTCGCCGAGCCCCATTTGGCCGCGCAGCGCTGCTCGATGAAGATATCGAAATTAATTTCCAAGAAGAGACGACGCCCAATGATGTGGTGTCGGTGATTGCTACTCAGCCGTTAACGGGGAATGAAACTTGGCAACGCATGAAGCCGGGTCAATTCGCGTTTTTCCATTTTGGAGAATTGGTCGAAGATAATGCACATCTGTTGGCGAATGTGGATTTTGCACCGAGCCGACCCGGATGTCAGGCACCTACTCAACCACTCGACTAAGCGATAGCACTTCCTATAGGCAACGCCAAATTGTTCAGGGATATTGTTTGGCAACAAAGCACGCTACAAAAAGAAAGGGTTGAATGATTTCAACCCTTTTTCGATTTGCCATTATTCTGTGGCGTAGCCATGCATGCCGAGCGCTTCACCATCAAGATAAGCTTTGCTTTCTTTCATTTCTAAGCGCCCTTCAACGAACCATTTCACGACAAGGGGATAGATGCGGTGTTCTTGATCTTGCACGCGAGCTGTCAGCTCATCGACCGTATCTTCTTCGAAAATAGGTACTTTTGCCTGCAGAATCACTGGCCCACCATCCAACTGTTCAGTAACGAAATGTACGCTTGTGCCATGTTCTTCATCACCCGCATGGATAGCACGTTGATAAGTGTTTAGCCCTGGATACTTTGGCAATAACGAAGGGTGGATATTGATCATTCGACCCAGATAATGGCGAACAAATTCACTACTGAGGATGCGCATGTAACCTGCGAGCACCACTAAGTCAGGTGAAAATTTATCCATCTGTTCCATCAATGCAGCATCAAAGGCATCACGAGTTTCGTAAGCTTTGGGATCAATAAAACAGGCGGCTGCGCCAGCCTGTTTTGCGCGTTCTAAACCGTAAGCTGTTGCTTTATTGGAAAACACAGCCGTCACTTTGCCATCTTGAATACTGGTTTCACAAGCATCAATGATCGCTTGCAGGTTGGTTCCGTTTCCCGAAATTAAAACAACAATATTCTTCATGCTTAGTTGATCTCTACCTGTGCTTCGTTGCTATTAGCTGCTGCGATTTCGCCGATTACCCATGCATTTTCGCCTTCCGCTTGGAGTAGCTCTACAGCTGCATTGGCTTGATCCTTTGGCAGAGCAATGATCAAACCAACACCACAGTTGAAAGTACGGTACATTTCGTGAGTGGTCACGTTACCTTTTTCTTGTAGCCATTGGAAAATGACTGGCCATTCCCAGCTCTTACCATCGATCACGGCTTTAGTACCTTCTGGCAATACGCGTGGAATGTTTTCCCAGAAACCACCGCCAGTAATGTGAGAGATTGCGTGAATATTGTGCTCAGCAATCAACTTTAAGCCTGACTTGATGTAAATTTTGGTCGGTGCAAGTAAGTGCTCACCAATGGTTTTGCCTGCTAAAAGCTCATTTTTATCGGCTTTAGAGACTTCTAAAATCTTACGTACCAGCGAGTAACCATTGGAGTGAGGGCCACTAGAGCCAACCGCAATCAGCGCGTCACCGACTTGTACTTTGCTGCCGTCGATAATCTCTTCTTTTTCAACCACGCCGACACAAAAGCCAGCAACGTCGTAGTCTTCACCTTCGTACATTCCTGGCATTTCAGCGGTTTCGCCACCAATCAGTGCACAACCTGCTTGCAAGCAACCATCGGCAATGCCGGAAATGACTTCGGCTGCGGTATCCACATCCAGTTTTCCAGTCGCGTAATAATCGAGGAAAAACAGTGGCTCAGCACCTTGAACAATCAGATCGTTAACGCACATAGCGACGAGATCGATACCGATGGTGTCATGCTTTTTCATATCCAGTGCGAGACGCAGTTTGGTACCTACGCCATCGGTACCAGAAACTAAAACTGGGTGTTTGTATTTGGTTGGTAGCTCACACAGTGCGCCAAAACCACCTAGGCCACCCATAACTTCAGGGCGACGGGTGCGCTTCACTGCGCCTTTAATTCGTTCAACGAGTGCATTACCTGCATCAATAT
>JBOFIW010000027.1:0-3519 GCA_051650365.1 Vibrio sp.
ATGGCAATAACAGCAAGTCCCGCAGCCGTAAGGTTTTTTGCGAAAGCGTAGGCATTTTCTTTGGCAGAGGTGACACCGTGTTGATAAATCACGATATTGGTTGGCGTGCTGCCATTGGGGGTAAAGAGCAGGAATGGCACATCTTGCACTGATTTCACTTTGGGTACGGGTGAATAGCGAGTGATGTAGCGTTCAGGATCCAGTTGGCTGCCATCAGATTTGGTTAGGGTAAGGCCAATCAGCTTAAGTTGTTCACTGGCATCAGTAGCCAACTTACTGGTATCAATACCGGCTGCGAGCAGTTGTCCACCAATCGCTAATTGCTCATTAGTATCGGCGAGTACGGCTTTGATTTTGGCAAGGCTTGGCATCGCCGATTCAAACGGCTGAGTATTCCAGTTACTGCCAGTTTCAAGGTAGTAAGGCAGGCGAACCATACCTTTGGTCACATTTACGGTACCTGCGCTGTATGTACCTAAAATTGCCGCTTTTTTGTCTGCGCCAATATACGTACTGAAATTGTCATCCGCGGTCAGAGCGGCAGCTAAGTCAACAGGTGTGCCTAATTGCATTGTGTAAGCCGTATCGAGCCCAATGCCAGTTTGTTTCCACACTGTCTCTAATTGGTTACTACCACTGGCAAACGCCGATGCTGTTGCGGCGCGAGTAGCAAACAAGGTATTACTCACCGATTGAGTTGAGAACCAAGTCGAGTAGACGATTTGAGTATCATCCACACCACTGAGTTGGAAGATTTTTTCAATGCCTTGCGTTACTTTTTGCAGAGTGGAAATGTCCCCCTCTGTGTATATCTTTTTCTTGGATTTGAGGGCGGCGTAACTGGATGATGTACCAACTGGATTGCCGTTGGCGTCTGAAACGTCAGAGGTCACCGCCAAAATATATTCCGAAGAAGCATTTAATGCGTTGGTTGGTACGATGATAATTTTATCGGAAGCCGCACTTGAGATGGCCGTGTAATCGGTACCATTAGTTAATAAGGTTTTGATGCTCGGAGAGCCGGTCATCGAGTCGGTTAACTCGTACAGATAAATGCCTGAGGTGATGATGTTATCGGCCAAACCTGCGCCTTTAAAATCGAGGAATAGCGGCATGGTGATGGGCCAGCCATCGACTTGTCCCATAGCAACTAACGGGTTAGAGCCAGAAGTATTGCTGCCTGGGGGAATTTCTAATGTGCCATCGTCTGGGTTCATCAGCGCAAAAGAGGGCAGGGGCACATTGGCATTGCTGCCACTTAACGCAAATTTAATGGTGGTGTCTCGATTGAGCGCTTGTTGAATATAGGATTCATATTCAACGGTGGTGCTCGCCCCTGAGCTCGTGGTTTCATTGCCACAGCCGACTAACCAGAGCGCTGAGCAGAGAAGAGAGATCTTAATAACCTGTTTCATGTTCGACTCCGGAAATTAGTTGAAGCGGTAGTTAAATTGCAATGCACTAATATAGGCGATGCCCTCAGAATCAAATTTGAGGGTTTGGCCGATTTGGTTTTCTTCGGTAAAGGTGCCTTTGCGGCTTTGCACAAGAGCAAAACCTGCGTCCATCGTTAGTTGAGAATTGATGGAATAAGTGAATCCTGCGGAATACCAGAAACGGTCACTATCCGGAATGCTTAGTGTTGCCTTGCCCGCTTGCTCATCAAACGCCACACCAGCACGGAATGTCCAACTTGTATTTAGGGTATACGTGGCGCCAGCAGACCAGCGTCCGTTGTCTTCGTATTTCTCGATTTTTTGGAAACAGGTACCGTTTTTACATTGGCTTGAGGTCGCGGAGAGTTCACTAAAGCTGCTCCAATCCGTTTGCTGATAGCTGTAATGGATTGCCCATTGGTCGTTCAATTGATGGAAGCCGGAGAGTTCCCAAATCGCAGGGAGCTCAATTTTGAGTTGCCCAGGAACCACAGCGCTGGTGGCGATGCCCGAATCGTAACTGGAGAATTCGCCATCATCAAAATTGAGTTTAACGCGTGAGCGATAACCAAAACCGATGCGGTTTTTATCATCGAGTTCGTAGAGTGCGCCGATATTCCAACCGAAACCGAAGGTTTCGCCGGTCATGCCAATCAAATTATCGCTAGGATTGCCGCCAACAAAGGGGGCAAGGCCGCCTTTATGACGAGTTAACTCTGCTTTGGCGGCAACTAAATCAAGGCCAAAACCTAAGCTGAGCTCTTGGTTGACACGATAGGCGATATTAGGATTTAGATTGACGGAGATTAGCGAGGTATCACCGGCTAAATCACCAGCATAGATATCGTTTGGGTAGTCAGTTGCCACGCCGTAAGTGGTGAACATGGCAAAACCCCATGCCCACTGTTCATTGATCGGACTGATGTAGTAGGCCGCCGGAACGATTTGCAGTGGCGCGATATCTTTCATTGATTGATTATTTGAAATGTCATCAACGTTGACTTCTGGATCGACGATCGACAATGCACCAGAAAATTGTGCAGTTTCAAACAGCATCATAGCGGCGGGGTTACGTGCCAGTACGCTGGCGTTATCGGCCACTGCCGCTTCACCTGAAAACGCACGGCCTAAACCGGAGGCGGAGTGCTCGGCGACTTGAAAGCCGGCGGCACTGGCTTGTCCCACTAATAGGGCGGAAATACAAGCAGCAAGGGAAGATTTATTCTGCATTCTCGACCTCCTGAGGTCTTAGTTATTGTCGCTATTCCATTGACGATCCTGCGAGTCACTTACTCAGCTCGATAGTCGTATTGTTCTGATAAGTACAAAGCGACTTTGGCGCGAGGAAGGCCAAGCATAAATTTATGTTAATTTTATGTTAACCGCGTGTCAAAGGTAATGGTGGGTTTATTTTTTTAAAAGATGACCGGCTTAATAATTAATACTTAATAATCAGTTGGTTAAGTTGACTTTCTGGTTGTACCAGTATCGGTTTGCTGAGTTTGCAGTAAGTTACAACGAAAGGGGGGGATTGGACACTTTTCTAATCTAAACCAAGGTTAGATAGAAAATTTTAACAAGAGGCATTATCAATATGCCTCTTGTTGATAGTGCTAACGACCCACAAAGGCGACAACGACTTTGTCTTCACCTAACTGGCGAGTGAAAAGATAAGTATTGGGTTGGGCGATTTCGCGATGTGTGCCCGCGCCAATGGCAGGATGACGTTGGCGAAATTGCCCCAAAGTTTGCCAGTGTTTGAGTAGTGTTTGTTGTTCTACACTCCACTGCCAAGGCATATCAGAACGGGTTCCTTGATGGAAATCGTCAGCGTAAGGTCCTGCTTCGCGAGCAATTTCATCGCCGTAATAGACTTGAACAGCTCCAGGAGTGAGCAGTAGCGCATTGGCGGCATTGCGCTGCATTTCGAACGATTTAAAACGGCCGAAGAACAGCTCAGTATCGTGGGAAGACATATAGCTGACTGGATTGAAATCGGGGTATTTTGCCAGTGTCTGGGCGTAATCGCGATATACCATTGCCATTTGGCTTAAGCACGCCGCGCCATTATCCATGCGTTTTT
>JBOFIW010000028.1:0-5299 GCA_051650365.1 Vibrio sp.
GCCGCCTTCATATAGTTCATCGAATTACTCATCGTCAAATGCAGGTCCCGCATAGTTGTCGAAACGAGAATATTGTCCTTGGAAAGTCAAACGCACCGAACCGATTGGGCCGTTACGCTGTTTACCGATAATGATTTCCGCCGTGCCTTTCAGTGCACTATCTGGGTGGTAAACTTCATCACGGTAGATAAACATGATCAAGTCCGCATCCTGCTCGATAGATCCCGATTCACGCAAGTCCGAGTTAACTGGTCGTTTATCCGCACGCTGCTCCAAAGAACGGTTCAACTGCGACAATGCCACCACAGGAACATTTAACTCTTTGGCCAATGCCTTCAATGAGCGAGAAATTTCAGCAATCTCTAGAGTACGGTTATCGGTTAACGCAGGGACGCGCATTAACTGCAAATAGTCGACCATGATGAGAGATAAACCACCGTGTTCACGAGCAATGCGCCGAGCACGCGAACGAACCTCAGTTGGAGTCAGACCAGAACTATCATCAATGTACATATTTTTCTTCTCCATGAGGATCCCCATGGTAGAAGAGATACGCGCCCAATCCTCATCATCGAGCTGACCAGTACGAATTTTGGTTTGGTCGACACGTGATAGCGACGCCAACATACGCATCATGATCTGTTCTGCAGGCATCTCAAGCGAAAAGATCAGCACTGGCTTATCTTGCTCCATTGCCGCGTTTTCACACAAGTTCATCGCGAACGTGGTTTTACCCATCGAAGGACGCGCGGCAACAATAATCAAATCAGAACCTTGTAAACCAGCGGTTTTCTTATTGAGATCCGTAAAGCCAGTGTTAACCCCTGTCACCCCATCTTGCGGCGTTTTGTAAAGCAGCTCAATCCGCTCTAATGTACGCTCCAAAATACTGTCGACGTTTTTCGGGCCTTCATTTTCGCTGGTACGCGCTTCGGCAATCGCAAAGACTTTACTTTCGGCTAGATCGAGCAGATCTTCGGCATTACGTCCTTGCGGATCATATCCCGCATCCGCAATTTCATTCGCTACACCGATCAGGTTACGCACCAGTGCACGCTGCGCCACAATCTCCGCATAGGCATTGATGTTGGCAGCACTTGGGGTATTTTTAGCTAAATCAGCCAGATAGGCAAAACCACCGACATCTTCCAACTGCTCCCGCTGTTCAAGATATTCAGACAGTGTAATTAAATCGAGTGGCTTGCTCGCTTCCAAAATAGATTTCACGCCATCGAAAATCAAACGGTGTGGACGACTGTAGAAATCCTGAGTCACCACGTGTTCCGAGACCGTATCCCAACGTTCATTATCCAGCAGCAAGCCACCAATGACGGATTGCTCAGCCTCTAATGAATGCGGGGGAACCTTGATTGCATCAACTTGTGCATCGGAAGTTTTACGGTTTCGATTATCAGTACGTGGATCTGCCATGACTTCGCTTTAAGTAACGTTTGAATGTCCGCCATTATAACGAGAATCCGTAATTTGTAATTAAACCTACGAAAGTTTGTGTACAGGCTAACCAGAATTGACCTAGGGTTGACCCAACACAAGCTATGAATTTTTACTATGCCACCTCAAAATTCATTAAAGAGGTTGTTGTGTCCAAAAAATGGCTTTTCTGCATGAGCTGGGTGCTATCCGTCGGCGCGTTGGCAAATGAAAACTCTAGTGAAGATAAGGACATCAGCATCCCCTCACCTTGGAAAAACCAAGTCGAATTTGGCTATCAGGCTCACTCCGGCAATACGGAATCTGAGTCCATCAATTCGCGGATCAAATCCGAATACACCTTGGGACGTCACCGTACCTACGGTGAATGGAAGTTTTACAAACTCGACAAAGATGGCAAAGAAGACAAACGTCAATCAACCTACGCGCTACAAAGCGACTATAAACTCGGCCCGAAAACCTATTTGTATAGTAGCTTTTATGGCACCGATTCTCGCTATAGTGCTTATTTCAAAGATTACACCCTCTCTGGTGGTCTAGGTTACCAATTCGCTTATACCGATGATGTGGTATTAGAACTCGAATTGGGACCTGGTTTTCGTTACCAGAAACCCAACTTAGATGAAATTGATGATGATGATATTGTGTTTCCCGATCTGGTGGAGGAAGCCATTTTTCGGGGGAATCTCAAAGCGGAATGGCAAGCTTTAGATAACCTCAGATTCGAGGCTGAAATGACCATGGTCGCGGGTGAAAGCAACACCAGCCTTGATAGTGATGTGAGCTTAACCAATGATATTACTGATCATATTGCTCTGAAAATTCGCCAGTCACGTCAATATCATGATCGGGTACCAGAAGGTTTAAGTAAGGCAGACAGCGTGATTTCGGTCAACCTACTGTTTGAGTTCTGAATTTTACACATAAAAAAACACCAGCCGAAGCTGGTGTTTTTATATTCGTCAGTAACTGAAATTACTCAGCAACAACTTGTACTTTCGCAGTTGCGAAAACTTCAGAGTGAAGTTGAACGCTAACTTCGAATTCACCAACGTTGCGTAGAGCGCCTTCAGGTAGGCGAACTTCGCTCTTAGATACTTTAACGCCAGCTGCAGTGATTGCATCAGCGATATCACGAGTACCGATAGAACCGAACAGTTTACCTTCGTCACCAGCTTTAGAAGCAATAACAACGGCTTCCAGAGCGTTAACTTGGTCAGCACGAGTTTGAGCAGCAGTCAGTTGCTCTGCAACTTTTGCTTCTAACTCTGCACGACGGCTTTCAAACATTGCAACGTTAGCCTTAGTTGCCATTACTGCCTTACCTTGTGGGATAAGGAAGTTACGAGCGTAACCAGATTTAACGTTTACTGTATCGCCAAGGCTGCCTAGGTTACCGATTTTATCAAGTAGAATAACTTGCATTGCTTAATCCTCTTTCTTAATAAACGGTGCCAATTACTGATGCTTGTCAGTGTATGGCAGTAGAGCTAGGTAGCGAGCGCGTTTGATTGCACGAGCTAGCTGACGCTGATATTTAGCGCTTGTACCAGTGATACGGCTAGGAACGATTTTACCAGCTTCAGTGATGTAGTTCTTGAGAGTTGCTACGTCTTTGTAATCAATCTCTTGTACGCCTTCTGCAGTAAAACGGCAGAATTTACGACGACGGAAGAAACGAGCCATGGGCTATCTCCTGATCTATATTTGAGAAATTTTGTCGGCATGCAGCACTAATTTACCTACGCCATTTCGGCTGGTTTGGTAAGCCACAAAACCGCTTACCAAAATGCTACTGCCTTGTACTAAATTTTGAGTTAATGCATCTGACCTAACCCCACTCACCACCACCGGTAACCGACAAAAAACTTGTCGCGGGAGGTCAGCTTCTACCATCGTAGAGCGATGCTCTAGCCAAAAATGGCAATGTTTAACACCCGATGGACTTTGGCTTCGAACCGGAGCTTTTGCGACAGTGCCGCTCAACTCGATTCGATTGGTCATCAAACCATTACTCAACGTCTGCGTCGAATTTCACTTCGTCACGCTTAACACGCTCTTCACGAGCTTTCAGCATGATTGAAGGTTCAGTGATAGCAGCTTTAGTACGCATGATCATGTTACGTAGAACTGCATCGTTGAAACGGAAAGCAGTTTCTAGCTCATCAACCACTGCTTGATCAGCTTCAACGTTCATCAGAACATAGTGAGCTTTGTGCAGTTTGTTGATTGGGTAAGCCAGTTGACGGCGACCCCAATCTTCTAGACGGTGGATTTTACCGCCCGCTTCAGTGATTGAACCAGTGTAACGTTCGATCATGCCAGCAACTTGCTCGCTTTGATCTGGGTGCACCATGAATACGATTTCGTAATGACGCATTATTTGCTCCTTACGGATTATTCAGCTTCCAGAGTTGGCCCGGTCATCCAGAGGAAGCAAGGAACTAATGATAATTGACCGAGAATTAAGGAGCGGGAATAGTACAGAAAGGAAGCAGCTTTAGCAAGGGAATTCTCGGAGAAGCACAGGAAAGTCAAAAGGCAGAAAGACACCGCTTCCTACCTTGTAATACTGGTTAGCGGTTCATATTACTCTTCATCCACAAACTGAGCTTGTGTGTAGTTTTGGATACCTGTCATGTCGATAAGTCCAAGCTGGGTTTCCAACCAATCGACATGCTCTTCTTCATCTTCCAAGATATCCTGAAACAGATCCCGTGAAACGTAATCACGTACTTTCTCTGCGTAAGCGATGGCATCTTTCAGATCTGGAATTGCAGTTAACTCAAGTTTTAGATCACACTCCAGCATCTCTTGCACATCTTCACCAATCATCAATTTACCAAGATCTTGTAAATTGGGGAGTCCTTCAAGGAACAAGATACGCTCCACGATATGATCAGCGTGTTTCATCTCATCAATCGATTCGTGATATTCCTTATCGGCAAGATGTTTTAACCCCCAATCTTTGTACATTCGTGCATGCAGAAAGTATTGGTTGATGGCAACTAACTCATTGGCGAGCACTTTATTGAGATGTTGAATAATGACCGGATCACCTTTCATAGCATAGCCCTCCTCTTTGGCTCTATTAACTGTAGAACCAATTAGAAGAGAGTCAAAAAGAGTTACCCGTTAACTTGCCATTTTGAACTGGTTAATCCGTGATTCCTCAATGATCTCTTTAGCTTGGCGCACACACTTCCCACACTGTGAACCCAGTGCAGTGCAACGCTTAATACCTTTGATATCCGTTATCCCTCGTTCGGTAACCAATCTCCTGATTTTTTTGTCTGAGATACCATGACACAAACAGACGTACATAAAACAACCTCAACAGATTTACGCACAAAATATAAAGGATAATTACTCTTATTTCTACTACGCTTACCATTTTATTCAAATCGTATGGTTATAAGAAAAATGGAGAGATGGTTTGGAACACGAATAAGAAAAGAGAGAGTCAATATCAATTGCCTTCCTCGGAAACTAACATGCTGTTTTAGCTGTAAATGGAAAGAAGTGGCAAAAGTAAAGACAAGCGAAAACGCTTATAACTAAAAATGAAATAGGGAAGCCGAAGCTTCCCTATTTCGATGCAGCATTGCGCGGCAAGATTAACGCAATTAAGCGATGATCTTAGCTACAACACCAGCACCTACAGTACGGCCACCTTCACGGATAGCGAAGCGTAGACCTTCGTCCATTGCGATTGGTGCAATCAGGTCTACAACCATCTTGATGTTGTCGCCTGGCATTACCATTTCTACGCCTTCTGGAAGCTCGATGCTGCCTGTTACGTCAGTTGTACGGAAGTAGAACTGTGGACGGTAACCTTTGAAGAATG
>JBOFIW010000029.1:0-3517 GCA_051650365.1 Vibrio sp.
CAAATAATCAGGTTGTAGCGAAAAGAATCGTTGCCATCACCGCCTGTCCAACGGGTGTGGCACACACCTTCATGGCAGCCGAAGCCTTAGAGGCAGAAGCGGTACGTCAAGGTCATCAAATCAAAGTCGAAACACGGGGTTCTGTAGGTGCGAAAAACCAACTCACAGATCAAGAGATCGCTCAAGCTGACTTAGTGATCATCGCGGCTGATATTGATGTCCCATTAGAACGCTTCCACGGCAAACCGCTTTACAAAACCAGTACAGGTTTAGCTTTGAAGAAAACGGCACAAGAGATCAACAACGCGTTTGCTCAAGCCAAAACCTTCTCTAGTACAACGAATAGCAATAACAGCGATAAAGTAGAAGAGAAAAAAGGTGTCTATAAACACTTGATGACGGGTGTTTCTCACATGCTTCCCGTAGTGGTTGCCGGTGGCCTTATCATTGCGCTCTCTTTCATTTTTGGTATCGAAGCGTTTAAAGAAGAAGGCACCTTAGCTGCTGCTCTGATGCAAATTGGTGGTGGATCTGCATTCGCTTTGATGATCCCAGTTTTGGCAGGTTATATCGCGTTCTCGATTGCTGACCGTCCTGGGTTGGCTCCAGGCTTGATTGGCGGCATGCTCGCAAGCTCAACTGGCGCAGGTTTCCTTGGCGGTATCGTGGCTGGTTTCTTAGCTGGTTACAGTGCAAAATTTATTGCCGATAAAGTACAACTGCCTCAATCAATGGCGGCACTTAAACCTATCCTGATCATCCCTTTCATCGCGAGCTTATTCACAGGTCTTGTGATGATTTATGTGGTGGGTGGCCCGATGTCGAGCATCATGTCTGGCATGACAAGCTTCCTCAATAATATGGGATCAGCGAATGCGGTTTTGCTGGGCATTGTACTCGGTGCGATGATGTGTTTCGACTTAGGTGGCCCAGTCAACAAAGCGGCATACACTTTCGGTGTTGGTCTACTCGCCTCACAAACTTATGCGCCAATGGCAGCGATCATGGCGGCAGGTATGGTTCCAGCCTTAGGGATGGGTTTGGCTACTTTCATCGCGAAAGATAAATTTGAAGCGGGTGAGCGTGAAGCCGGCAAAGCATCTTTTGTCTTAGGTTTGTGTTTCATCTCCGAAGGTGCGATTCCATTTGCGGCCAAAGATCCGATGCGTGTCATCCCCGCTTGTATGGCTGGTGGAGCGGTAACAGGCGCACTTTCTATGTTGTTTGGTGCAAAACTGATGGCACCACACGGTGGTCTTTTCGTACTCTTGATCCCAAATGCAATTAGCCCTGTATTGCTCTACCTCGTTGCGATTGCTATAGGTACTGCGATTACTGGTTTTGGCTATGCCATGGTGAAAAGAGCTGCCCCCGCGAAAGTCGCAACGGCTTAGTGAATACCGATTAATGCTCTACTCACAGAAAAGCCAGTGGACTCCCACTGGCTTTTCTATTTCACTCTATTTTTTGCCCGTTCGTTTGTCTTGAATAAACTGGCGTGAAACATCCACGACAGCGACATCTTTAAAGAAACTGCGGCCAAGTAATAATGGGTAAGTCAAATGGGTGCGATCTGCCAGAGTAAACTCTGTTTGCTCTTTTAAATCCCCAATCTGAATCCATGCAACAACAACAGCGCGGAGCTGAGTTTTATCGGTGCTCGATTGACGAATTTTCACCCAGCGTTCAACGGGCAAGCTCAACTCTTCACTGCGAATATTGTCGTGCTCAATGCGAAACTTAACCCAATCTTTGCCATCTCGCTCAAAAGGAACCACATCTACCGCACTGATTGAAGAAGTAGTCGCCCCAGTATCAATCCGTGCTTTAAAGTTCTCTTTCAAACCTGGGATATAAGCCCACTCTTTCTCACCTAAAATGATTTTGCCATCAGAGGTTCGTTTTGCCGTGGAAAAGTCATCCTTGGGTTTGACTTCAGTTTCCAACGTGTGTGCAGGCTCAAGCACAGGCAAGGTTTCCACTAGAGGAGCGTTATCCTCAGTTAGCGTTTCCACCACTGGCTTCTCTACTGGTTGCACCGGCACTGTAGCTTCCGTTTTTTTCTCCGGCTCCTTGGGTTCGGGAGTTGTGGCACAGGCCACTAACCCACTGCTTAACATTAACGACACTAACAATTTCAAAGGTTGATTCATCTCTTCACCTAATCAAATACCACCCGTCCTGATTGGGTATGTGTTTGCCATCTTCATTTACGACACTTGAATAATTGCATTCGCAACATAAGGAATGTCTTTTTCGGCCAGACCGGCGATATTGATCCGCCCATCAGCAACGCCATAAATCGCGAACTCTTCACGTAGGCGCCCCATTTGTTCAGCCGAAAAACCAAGCACTGTAAACATCCCTCTATGGCTTTCAATAAAATCGAATTGTCGCGTATTGTGTTGATTTCTCAACTCATTACACAAATCTTTGCGCAGAGTTAACAAACGTTGCTGCATTTCGCTCAGTTCTTGCTTCCAAATGGTGGTGAGCTGTTCATCTCTAAGCACGGTTTTCACCAAAGCAGCGCCATGATCAGGTGGCATGGTGTAAGTGGAGCGCGCGAGTGTTAGCATTTTTCCACGAGCATTGGTCACATCCTGCTGGCTTTTGCCAATGACGATGGCCGCTCCTGTACGTTCACGGTACAAGCCAAAGTTCTTTGAACAAGAGGTGGTGATCAGCATCTCTTCCATACGTTCAGCCATATAACGTAAGCCTTGCGCATCTTGCTCTAAACCATCACCAAAACCTTGGTAAGCAATATCCACAAATGGAATGAAGCCGTTTTTTTGTGCAAGATCGGTGATCGCTTGCCATGCTGAAAAGTCGATGTCAGCCCCCGTTGGGTTATGGCAGCAACCATGCAGTAGAACCACATCTTTTGGGCCCGCTTGTGCTAAATCCGCCAACATCTGCTCGGTATCGACCATTTTGGTCTCACGGCTGAAATAGCGGTAATAACGCACTTTTAGCCCAGCGGCTTCCATCACGGGTTTGTGGTTCACATAGCTAGGATCGGTGATCCAGACTGTTGTTTCAGGCTGCGCGACACGCATCAAATCCCCAAGCATTCTTAGTGCACCACTGGCACCAGGAGTCTGGATCGCGATCGTGCGTTCAGTATCGAGTGTGGAACCCAAAACTAATTGCATCATGCTCTGGTTGAATTCTTCACAACCAGCAAGACCAACGTACGATTTGGTTTTTTGAGTCGCAATCACTTTATCTTGCGCCATTGCTACGGCGCGCATGATAGGAGTTTCGCCAAGACTGTTTTTATAAACGCCTATGCCTAAATCCACTTTTTGTGGACGAGGATCATTACGGAAGGCAACAGAGAGAGAGAGTATTGGATCTAAAACTGGAGCTGGTAAATGAGTAAACATGAAAGTCACAACCCTTTGAAATTCAGGTAACAACCCACAAAGTAAACCAGATAGATAAAAACCGAAAGGGATTTTTTGCTCTCAGCACCACAGCCTTAAGCGCGGCGCTGAGAACAACAAAATTA
>JBOFIW010000030.1:0-11908 GCA_051650365.1 Vibrio sp.
TTATCCAACACATGCAAGTAATAAGGCAGAATGCCGGCATCAAACAAGGTTTCGCTGAGCGCCACTTGTGCGTCAACCGTGTCATTGACCCCTTTGAGCAACACACCTTGATTGAGTAAGGTGACATTGACGGCTCGCAAACGTGCCATCTGCTGTTTAAGCTCAAGATTGATTTCATTGGCGTGGTTGATGTGTGTCACCAGCAGTACTTGCAAGCGGGTTTGTGCGAACAGTTCAACCAATTCATCGGTGATACGTGCAGGGATCACGACAGGTAACCGCGAGTGAATACGCAGTCGTTTGATGTGCGGAATTGCTGCGATACGCTCCATCAACCATGCAAGCTCATGATCCTTGGCCATTAAAGGATCGCCACCGGAGAAGATTACTTCATTGAGTTGCGGATTCTGCGCGATGTAATCAAGACTTTGCTGCCAAATTGCTTTGCTGCCTTTGTTATCGTCATAAGGGAAATGACGACGGAAACAGTAACGACAGTTGATGGCACAGCCGCCTTTCACGATCAGCAAGCAACGATTTTGGTACTTATGTAACAAGCCTGGAATCGCGTTGTTTTGCTCATCCAGAGGATCATTGGAATAGCCGGGGTGTACCTCAAATTCTGCGCCCAATGGCAAAACTTGACGTAAAAGTGGATCGTAAGGATTGCCTTTTTGCATGCGATCGACAAAACTTTGCGGCACCCGCTGCGCAAACAGTTTGCGCGCTTCAAATCCGTCTTGCCATGGCGATGGATCGATCTCGAGTTGCTGTAATAATTGAGCAGGATCTGAGATCGCGTTTGCCAGCTGTTGTAGCCAGTTTTGCTCAACAGAAATGACTTTTCGGGTTATGATGTGCGGCATTGATTTTAACTCGAAGATAGTAAGAGGACAAAATGGCTACTGTTAGCACGAATGAATTTAAAGGCGGTCTCAAAATTATGCTTGATAATGAGCCTTGTGTCATTCTCGAAAACGAGTATGTAAAACCAGGTAAAGGTCAGGCATTCAACCGCGTGAGAATCCGTAAGCTGCTTACTGGTAAAGTTCTGGAAAAAACTTTTAAATCGGGTGACACCGCAGAAGTTGCTGATGTTATTGATATCGATCTGGATTACCTGTACAACGATGGCGAATTCTACCACTTCATGAACAACAGCACATTCGAACAGCTTGCTGCAGATGCAAAAGCAGTGGGTGACAACGCGAAATGGTTGGTAGAAAACAACACTTGTATGCTGACGCTGTGGAATGGTAACCCAATCGCGGTAACTCCACCAAACTTCGTTGAGCTAGAAGTGACTGAAACGGATCCAGGCGTTAAAGGTGACACTCAAGGCACTGGCGGTAAACCAGCAACACTGTCTACTGGTGCAGTAGTTCGTGTACCTCTATTCGTACAGATCGGCGAAGTGATCAAAGTGGACACTCGCTCTGCAGAATACGTTGGCCGTGTGAAGTAATTACCTCGGTAACAAGAAAAAACCAACCTTGCGGTTGGTTTTTTTATGCGTGTTTTGCTCTTGTTGCTTGAACACACCAATAAAAAAGCTGGCCTGTAAGCCAGCTTTTTTGATGCTTCATATTAGATCATGAAGATAAACACGACAGCCAGTGCTGAGATGATAGTCGCAAAGCCGTAGCAAGCGATTTTTCCTGCCACACCCGTGTGGAATTTCAGGTCATGCATACCGTGATGAACACGGTGCATAGCATGCCACATTGGTAGGGCTAAAGTGCCGATGATGAACAGTGCACCAATGATGCTAGTTGCAAAGCTAGCGACACGATCATAGCTCAGCGCTTCGGCATCAATCACACCGAGTGGCGCAAGAATGCCCAGTACCAGAACGGTAATTGGGGTGATCATGGCAAACCAAGTGCCACCAGCACCAAACAGGCTCCACCATACAGGTTCGTCTGAACGTTTTGGGTTGGTATTAATCACAATAAGCTCCTTACACCACAATAAGAACAATCAGTGAGATAAAGGCCACGGCCGCCCACTGTGCTAGCACGATGATCTTTTTATCTACCGGTTTACCGCCCAAGCGAATGGGTACAACTTGCGGCATCATGCTGAAGAAGGTTTGCGCATGGAACAAGCTACCAGCCAGTGCCACGATGTTGATCGCAACGACGAGTGGGTTGGCCATAAAATCCAACCAGGTTTGCCATGCTTCAGGGCCTTTCACCAGAGAACCTAAGCCAACGGTTAGGAACAAGGTAAACAGGATCAATGGCAGAACCGTTGCTTCACGCACCATGTAGAAGCGGTAGAAAGGATGATCCTTCCACCAAGTACGTTTCATTTCACGAACATAAGGTTTACGGTTACTCATCCTTAAGCCTCCACTTTCTTCGGTGAACCGTCTGGGTTCAACATCGCAATCACGAAGTCTAATGATGACTCCACTTTGCCTTGGTTCACGGCTGCTGCTGGGTCAACGTGTTTCGGACACACTTCTGAACAGTAGCCCACGAAGGTACAGCCCCAAGCGCCGTTTTCACCGTTGATCAGCTTCATACGCTCGGCTTTACCGTTGTCACGGCTGTCGAGGTTGTAGCGATGCGCCAGAGTTAGAGCTGCTGGGCCAATGAACTCTGGGTTCAAGCCGAACTGCGGGCAGGCTGCGTAACACAAACCACAGTTGATACAACCAGCGAACTGTTTGTACTTCGCCATTTGCTCAGGAGTTTGTAGGTTAGTACCATCTTCTGGTTTACGATCGTTACCGATGATATATGGCTTGATGGCTTCCAGACGTTCGATGAATGGCGTCATATCCACGATCAGGTCTTTCTCAATCGGGAAGTTCGCCAGCGGTTCAATTTTTACGCCTTCTGGGTAATCACGTAAGAAGCTCTTACATGCCAGTTTTGGCACACCATTGACCATGATGCCGCACGATCCACAGATCGCCATACGGCATGACCAGCGGTAAGAAAGATCTTTGTCTAAGTTATCTTTCACATAGCCAATCGCATCCAGTACCGACATGGTTTCATCAAACGGCACTTCGAAGCGTTGCATGTGTGGTTCTGCATCTTGGGCTGGGTCATAGCGCAGAATGTCCACTTTTTGAATACGTTGTGCTGACATTATTTTTGCTCCTCTACGCTTTTTCCGGCCGCTTCAGCTGCCGCAGCTTTTTCTGCTGCTTCACCGTATAGACGCGCTTTTGGCTGCGACTTAGTGATTTTCACTGGGCTGTAATCGATCTTTGGTGATTGACCTTCTTGGAAGAACGCCAAAGAGTGCTTGAGGAAATCTACGTCATCACGTTCAGTGCAACCTTCATCAAGACGTTGGTGTGCACCACGAGATTCTTTACGCAGGATAGCGGAGTGAACCATGGCTTCTGCCACATCCAGACCGTAACCGACTTCAATCGCGTACAGAAGGTCAGTGTTGAACACTTTGCCTTTGTCTTTGATGCTGATGCGCTTGTAACGCTCTTTCAACTCGGCCAGTTTGTTGATGGTTTCTTGCATCAGATCTTCCTGACGATAGATACCACAACCCGCTTCCATGGTGTGACCCATTTCAGTACGGATGGTTGCCCAGTTTTCATCACCTTCTTGTTGCATCAGGGCTGCGATACGATCTTCAACCGCTTTGACTTGTGCTGCGATTGCTGTTTCATTCCAGCCTTTAAACTCAGCGGCGCGCTCAACGGCTTTTTCACCGGCAACGCGGCCAAAGACTACGAATTCTGCTAGCGAGTTAGAACCTAAACGGTTCGCACCATGCAGGCCAACAGACGCACATTCACCCACCGCGAACAGACCCTTAATGCGTGTTTCACATTCGCCATTGGTTTCGATACCACCCATGGTGTAGTGCACGGTTGGGCGAATTGGAATTGGCTCTTTCGCTGGGTCAACGTTTACGTACGCTTTTGCCAGTTCACAGATGAATGGCAGACGTTCTTGCAGGTATTCTTCGCCCAAATGACGTAGGTCTAGGTGCACCACATCACCCAGTGGGTGTTTGATGGTGTTGCCTTTTTGCTGCTCATGCCAGAACGCTTGGGAAACTTTGTCACGTGGACCCAGTTCCATGTATTTGTTCTTTGGTTGACCCACTGGAGTTTCAGGGCCCATACCGTAGTCTTGCAGGTAACGGTAGCCATTCTTGTTGACGATAATACCGCCTTCACCACGGCAACCTTCGGTCATCAGAATACCGGTACCTGGAAGGCCTGTTGGGTGATATTGAACGAATTCCATATCACGCAGAGGAACGCCATGACGGAAAGCCATCGCCATACCATCACCGGTCACGATGCCGCCGTTGGTGTTACAGTGGTAAACACGACCTGCGCCACCAGTAGCGAGAACTACCGATTTGGCTTTGATGGTGACTAGCTCACCTTCCGACATATGAATGGCGATCAAGCCTTGGATTTCACCGTTATCAACCAGCAAATCCACCACAAAGTACTCATCTAAACGCTTGATTTGTGAGTACTTGATAGAAGTTTGGAACAGGGTATGCAGCATGTGGAAGCCGGTTTTGTCGGCAGCGAACCATGTGCGCTCAACTTTCATACCGCCGAAACGACGTACGTTGACTTCACCATTTTCTTTACGGCTCCAAGGACAACCCCATTGTTCCATCTGGATCATTTCGCGGGTTGCATTGGCAACAAAGTATTCAACAACATCCTGTTCACATAGCCAGTCACCACCGCCAACGGTATCGTTGAAGTGGTTGTCTAAGCTATCTTCATCCTTGATAACTGCTGCGGAGCCACCCTCAGCTGCGACTGTGTGAGAACGCATTGGATAAACTTTAGAAATCAGAGCAACTTCTAAGTTCGGGTTTGCTTCAGCCGCTGCAATAGCAGTACGAAGACCAGCGCCGCCAGCGCCGATGACTGCGATATCTGTGGTGATAATTTGCACAGTTATCCTCCAGTGTGATTATTTTATTTGTGGACTGGGGTGCGCCCAGAGCCTGGAATTATCAAAACGTTGGTTTGGAAATCATTGCGATGACGTTCGCCAACTCAACGCTTGCCCACCCATTTAGTGGTAGGGTTAGTTTAGAAGAGCTTGAAGATGGAAAAATTGATTCTGTTGGGCTTTTGCTACGGAATTGCAAACTTAGGCATACAAATTGCCTTATATGTGACTGGTGTCACAAATGAATTTGGATTTTTATTCTGAGCGAGTACAATTCATCACTCCCTTTATTTTGTTGAGCACATCATGATGACTTTAGATTGGATGCCTACTGCATCAGTAAGCCAATTAAAACAACGCGCGACTCTACTGCGCCAGATCCGTGAATTCTTTGCTGAACGTGATGTGTTGGAGGTAGAAACTCCGGCTATGAGTCATGCCACCGTCACGGATATTCACTTACATACCTTTAAAACGGAATTTGTTGGACCGGGTTATGCCAAGGGCAGTTCGCTACATCTCATGACTAGCCCTGAATTTCATATGAAGCGTTTATTGGCGGCGGGCAGTGGTTGTATTTATCAGCTCGGGAAAGCCTTTCGTAACGAAGAAAATGGTCGTTATCACAATCCTGAGTTCACCATGTTGGAATGGTATCGGATTGGTTTTGATCACCATGCTTTGATGGATGAAATGGACGCTTTACTGCAATTGGTGCTGCGCTGTAGAAGTGCTGAGCGCATGACTTACCAAGAGGCGTTTCTAAATGTGCTTGGCGTTTGCCCACTTGAAGGCGAGATGTGTGAGCTAAAACAAGTGGCGGCAACGCTGGGCTTAAGTGATATCGCAGAACCTGAAGAAGATCGCGACACCTTATTGCAACTGCTGTTTAGCATTGGTATTGAGCCCAAAATCGGCCAAACCATGCCTGTGTTCGTTTATGATTTTCCGGCTTCGCAAGCGGCGCTAGCTAAAATTAATCCCGTAGACTCACGAGTAGCAGATCGCTTTGAAGTCTATTTTAAAGGCATTGAGCTCGCAAACGGCTTCCATGAATTGGATAACCCCGCCGAGCAGTTAGCCCGTTTTAAAGCGGATAACGCTAAACGCTTAGAAATGGGGCTAGCTGAACAGCCGATCGATTATCATTTGATCGCAGCATTGGAAGCGGGTTTGCCAGAGTGTGCAGGGGTTGCGCTAGGTATCGATCGCTTAATTATGTTGGCATTAGGCGAAGATCATATTGATAAGGTGACGGCTTTTCCGTTTCCCCGAGCCTGATCGGATTCTCAGTTTGCAACATATTCACCCTTTTCAGACCGAGTTTTAACGAGGTAAGCGCTCGCGTCATGCTGCCAACCTCGTTATACTCCTTGTCTGATTTGAATCCCCATTGCAAGAGCACAGGATATGCAAGAGTACATTGAGTTTTTTCAGCAAAATATGATCCTTTCACTGGCTTGGATCGGTATTTTGGTAGCGTTGATCGCCAGCATTTATAAATCGGCGACCGCCGCTTATCAAGAAGTGACTGCCAATCAAGTAACACACCTGATTAACCGTGAAAACGGCATCGTGGTTGATATCCGCAGTAAAGATGAGTTCAAACAGGGCCATATTACAGACGCAATTCACATTTTGCCGTCAGACATTAAAGCGGGTAACTTGACTGGGCTTGAAAGCCATAAATCGAGCCCCATTATCGTGGTATGCAAAACGGGTCAAACCGCACGTGAAAGTGCTGAATTACTGACCAAAGCCGGTTTTGAGAAGGTTAATCTTCTAAAAAATGGCTTGATTGCTTGGAATGAAGCTAACCTGCCTTTGGTACGCGGTAAACGCTAAATCCTTAGAGCTCTTCGTCGGCGTTGGCGAAAAGATCAGCGCTTGACGGTGAGAGTTGTGATGTCACCCACGTAATGGCTTGTCCATCTAGTGATCCCCCACACTCTCAGTTAGTCTCAGAACACATTGACCTTTGAACCCAATTATCTGAATTAAGGATGAAACCATGGCTGAAGCAGCACAAGCCTCGCAACAACAGTTTGCTATCCAACGTATCTACCTGAAAGATGTCTCTTTTGAAGCACCAAGCTCACCAGTGATGTTCCAAAAAGAGTGGAATCCTGATGTGAAGCTGGATCTCGACACGCAAAGCCGTGAACTGGGTGAGGGTGTTTATGAGGTGGTTCTACGTCTGACCGTAACGGTGAAAAACGCAGAAGAAACGGCATTCCTGTGTGAAGTGCAACAAGCCGGTATCTTCAGTGCAGAGCAGATGGAAGCGGGCCAATTGGCTCACTGCTTGGGTGCCTTCTGCCCGAACATCCTGTTCCCATACGCGCGTGAAACCATTTCAAGCTTAGTGGTGAAAGGTACTTTCCCACAGTTGAACCTAGCTCCAGTTAACTTTGACGCTCTGTTCATGAACTACCTGCAACAGCAAGCTCAAGAAGGTGCAACAACTCCAGCAAACGCTTAATTTGCGCGATTGAGTTTCAAGCTACAGCAAAATGCACAGCGCAACCGCGATGTGCATTTTTTGTTTATTAATCGAGTATTGGTGTTTGCAGTCTTTATCTAACGAAAAAGTCGTAGACTGCAATAACCAGTGTTTGGGTATAGAATAGAGCACAACTTCGTTATTGATAGGCGGAATAATGATCGAAACACAGAGCCACAATAGTTACGGAAAACCTGTTGAAATGACCGTGATTGGTGCGGGATCTTATGGCACTTCATTGGCCATTTCTCTGGCACGTAATGGTGCGCACATCGTCCTATGGGGACATGAAGCTGAGCATATGGCTCGTCTGGAAGCCGATCGTGCTAACCATGAATTCCTGCCAGGAATCGCTTTTCCTAACACTTTAATTGTTGAAACGGATCTGCAAAAAGCCGTACAAGCGAGCCGTGATTTGCTCGTGGTTGTCCCTAGCCATGTGTTTGGTATTGTGTTGAAGAGTTTACAACCACATCTGTGTGCCGATAGTCGCATCTGCTGGGCAACCAAAGGTTTGGAACCTGAAACTGGGCGTTTATTACAAGATGTCGCCCATGATGTGCTTGGCGATAGCTACCCGCTCGCGGTGCTTTCTGGGCCAACATTTGCCAAAGAGTTAGCCATGGGAATGCCAACTGCAATCTCAGTTGCGTCACCGGATGCGCAGTTTGTTCGCGATCTGCAAGAAAAAATCCACTGCAGCAAAACGTTTCGCGTGTACGCCAACAGTGACTTTATCGGTATGCAGCTTGGCGGCGCTGTGAAAAACGTGATTGCGATTGGTGCAGGGATGTCAGATGGCATTGGCTTTGGCGCGAATGCACGTACAGCCCTTATTACTCGTGGTTTGGCTGAAATGACGCGTCTAGGAATTGCTTTAGGCGCACAACCGGAAACCTTTATGGGCATGGCTGGATTGGGGGATTTAGTGCTGACTTGTACTGATAACCAATCGCGTAACCGTCGTTTTGGTTTGGCGCTTGGCCAAGGTAAAGATGTGGATACCGCGCAAACTGATATTGGCCAAGTCGTCGAAGGGTATCGCAACACCAAAGAAGTGTGGATGCTAGCGAAACGCATGGGCGTTGAAATGCCGATAGTTGAACAAATTTATCAAGTATTGTATCAAGGAAAAGATGCGCGACTCGCGGCTCAGGATCTGCTGGCGCGAGATAAGAAGATGGAGCGTTAAAACGCCGCGCAAGAGATGGAATTGAATAGATAGATGCAGGTGACCCTATCTTGATTAGGACAGAGTAAGTCATGAAACAGTGCGCACACACTAAGGTCTGGCAAACCATTGTCGCTGAAGCTCGCGAACAATCCGAGCAGGAGCCGATGCTAGCCAGTTTTTATCACGCCACCATCATTAAACACGATAGTTTAAGAGCGGCGCTGAGCTACATTCTTGCCAACCGTTTGAATACGGCGTCCATGCCTGCTATGGCAGTACGTGAAGTGATCGAAGAAGCGTTTGCTGCTGACCCGAATATTACGGAAGCGGCGGCGTGTGATATTTGCGCAACCGTGAACCGTGATCCGGCAGTGTCCATGTACTCGATGCCATTGTTGTACCTGAAAGGTTACCACGCACTGCAAGGCTATCGGGTTGCCAACTGGCTATGGCGACAAGGACGTAAGGCGCTCGCGACCTATTTCCAGAACCAAATTTCCGTGGCGTGTCAGGTCGATATTCACCCAGCAGCGCGCATTGGTCGCGGCATCATGCTCGATCATGCAACGGGGATTGTGATTGGGGAAACCGCAGTTGTGGAAGATGATGTCTCTATTTTGCAGGACGTCACGCTTGGCGGTACAGGTAAAGAGTGCGGCGATCGCCACCCGAAAATTCGTGAAGGGGTGATGATTGGCGCGGGGGCGAAAATTCTAGGTAACATCGAAGTCGGAGAAGGGGCAAAAATTGGTTCTGGCTCTGTGGTGTTGCAAGCAGTACCCCCGCATACCACTGTGGCAGGGGTTCCCGCACGGATCGTTGGTCGTCCCCAGTCGGACAAGCCTTCACTGGATATGGATCAGCAGTTTAATGGTCGATCGCATACCTTTATTGACGGTGATGGGATCTAAATGGCTTCTGCTTCTAGATAAAAAAGAGAAAAGAAAAAGGATGATGGTGACATCATCCTTTTTCACATCGTTGCGTAACAGGGCTTACGCCATGGCGTTTAAATCTGCTAAAACTTCATCTGCCCACTGAACCCATGCTTGGCGAACCAGTAGATTACGACGTAGGGTTAAACGTTCTAAACGTTGTTGCTTATCTAGCATGGTTGGGTTGGCGTAGTAGGCCGACTCGATTTCTTGATAGTGAGCAACCAGCTTGCGTGATTCTTCAACCAGCTCAGTCAATTGTAAACGATAAGGTTCTGCTGATTGTACTGAGCAAGCCATCAATTTGGCGCAGAACTCATCGCGCACAGTAGGATGGGCGGTGGGTTGATCAAACCACTCACCTAAAGCACTGCGGCCAGTTTGGGTAATTGAATAAACCTTGCGATCAGGCTTGCCTTCTTGTGGTTCTAGAACACAAGTGACTAAACCTTGCTCCCCCATTTTATTGAGTTCACGATATACCTGTTGATGGCTGGCTTTCCAGAAGTAACCAATGCTAGCAGAAAATTCTTTAGTTATATCGTATCCGGTTGCATCGCGAGTGCTAAGAACAGTAAGAATAACGTGTGGTAATGACATGTCTTCAATCCAAAAATTAAGTCAACATAAACTTCTATCTAAACGGCTGTTGTGCTTCTAATGGCACTCATATCAACGGTTTAAATACCCGCAGCCGAATAATTTGGCTGCTTATGTCACCTTTTAAAGCCGGCTATCACCTAGAGTAGTGTATGTCTTTGCATACTTTATCTATGAGATTAGATTACATTACTTATCTCAGGAGGGGGGTAGTATATCTAAATAATAAGCATGAAGTGGAATAGATATATAGCGAATCAATAAAAAACTGACATTATTCTCAATAATGCAAAAATGTAAAATAAAAGGCCGCATAGTTGCAGCCTTTTGGTGATCTATGCTGATATTTTGCGGTTTGTTAACCAGTATTGCGCAGTCCCGCAGCAATTCCAGCGATCGTAACCATCAGAGCCTCTTCGAGCTCTGGAGCTAAGTGCTCTGATTGACGAGTTCGATACAGCAGCTCTGCTTGCAACATATTGAGTGGCTCAACATAAATATTACGCAGACGAATAGACTCTTGTCCCCAAGGATCGCTTTGCATTAAGTTCTCGTTGTTTTCTACATTGAGCACCGTTTTGATGTCTTTTTGCAGTTGCGCGCGCAGCTTCTCACCGAGTGGACGCAGAGCTGGTTCCACTAAGCGCTCATCGTAGTAACGCGCAATTTCCGCGCTGCACTTGGTGTACACCATCTCAAGCATGCCTAAGCGAGTTGAGAAGAATGGCCATTCACGGCACATCTCTTCAAGTAGTGCTTGATGGCCTTGATCAATAGAGAATTGAATGGCTTCTCCAGCACCTAACCAAGCGGGCAATACCAAGCGGTTTTGACTCCATGAAAAAATCCATGGAATTGCACGTAAGCTCTCCACGCCACCGTTTGGATTACGCTTGGATGGACGAGAACCGAGCGGTAGTTTGCCGAGTTCCAATTCAGGAGTGGCTTGACGGAAATAAGGAACAAAGTCTGGCTCACCACGCACTACATGGCGGTAGGCTTCGCAAGATACCTCAGACAGTACATCCATCAGATCGCGCCATTCTTGTTTTGGCTCTGGTGGTGGCAGTAGGTTGGCTTCCAAAATGGCACTGGCGTACATGTTGAAACTGTTGAGTGCGATTTCAGGTAGACCCAGCTTAAAGCGGATCATCTCCCCTTGCTCTGTCACGCGCAGACCACCTTTTAAGCTTTTGGGTGGTTGAGAAAGTAATGCTGCATGGGCAGGAGCACCACCACGGCCAATAGTACCGCCACGACCATGGAAGAGAGTGAGTTCAATGCCAGCTTCTTCACTGACTTTTACAAGTGCATCCATCGCGCGGTACTGCGCCCAACCTGCCGCCATGACACCGGCATCTTTCGCTGAGTCTGAATAACCTATCATCACCATTTGGTGGTTCTGAATAAAGCCGCGATACAGATCAATGCTCATCAACTGACGGATCACCGATTCTGCATTGTTCAGGTCATCTAAGGTTTCAAACAGCGGGCAGACATCCATGCGATAAGGGCATCCCGCCTCTTGCAGCAGCAGATGAACTGCAAGAACATCCGATGCGGTACGAGCCATCGAAATGACATAAGCGCCAAATGCATCTTTAGATTGCGCAGCAATGATCTTACAGGTATCCAGCACTTCTTTGACTTGTGCTGAGGGTTGCCAGTCGCGTGGTAGTAGTGGACGTTTAGAATTCAGTTCAGTGGTCAGGAAAGCGATCTTGTCTTGCTCGTTCCACTGATTGTAATCACCGATGCCCAGATAACGGGTCAGTTCCGAAAT
>JBOFIW010000031.1:0-4051 GCA_051650365.1 Vibrio sp.
TGGTTGATAAACTGGCAACTCCACGCAAAGTGATGCTGATGGTACGTGCTGGCCAAGTGGTTGATGACTTCATCGAGCAACTGGTTCCACTGCTCGACAAAGGTGACATCATCATTGATGGTGGTAACACCAACTTCCCTGATACTAACCGCCGTGTAAAAGCGCTGCGTGAAAAAGGCATTCACTTCATCGGGACTGGTGTTTCTGGTGGTGAAGAAGGCGCACGTTTCGGACCTTCCATCATGCCAGGTGGCGCACCTGAAGCATGGGAAGCGGTAAAACCGATTTTCCAAGGCATTTCTGCAAAAACTGACGCTGGCGAGCCTTGCTGTGACTGGGTTGGTAACGATGGTGCCGGTCACTTCGTGAAAATGGTTCACAACGGTATCGAATACGGCGACATGCAGCTGATCACTGAAGCTTACCAGTTCATGAAAGATGGTCTGGGTATGTCGGCTGATGAAATGCAAGCCGTGTTTGCTGGCTGGAACAAAACAGAGCTAGACAGCTACTTGGTTGAGATCACCGCTGACATCCTTGGCTACAAAGATGAAGATGGTGAAGCACTGGTTGAGAAGATCCTCGATACTGCTGGCCAAAAAGGCACCGGTAAATGGACGGGCATCAACGCGCTGGACATGGGTATCCCACTGACGCTGATCACGGAATCTGTGTTCTCTCGCTGCCTGTCTGCGCTGAAAAATCAACGTGTTGAAGCAGAAAAACTGTTTGGCAAAACGGACACTCAAGTGGAAGGTGACAAACAAGTTTGGGTTGATGCACTGCGTCAAGCTCTGCTGGCTTCAAAAATCATCTCTTACGCACAAGGCTTTATGCTGATGCGTGAAGCATCAAACGAGAATGGTTGGAACCTGAACTACGGTAATGTGGCTCTGATGTGGCGCGGTGGTTGTATCATCCGTTCTGCATTCCTCGGCAACATCCGTGATGCGTTTGAAAAGAACCCTGAGCTGGCTTTCTTAGGCTCTGATGCGTACTTCAAAGGTATTCTGGACAACTGTCTGGCTGCATGGCGTAAAGTGGCAGCGAAGTCGCTGGAAGTCGGCATCCCAATGCCATGTACGACTTCAGCACTGACCTTCCTAGATGGTTACACCACGGCTCGCCTGCCAGCGAACCTGCTGCAAGCACAGCGTGATTACTTTGGTGCGCATACTTATGAGCGTATCGATCGTCCGCGTGGTGAGTTCTTCCACACTAACTGGACTGGTACAGGCGGCAATACCGCGTCTACGACTTACGACGTGTAATCACGCCTAGTAGGAAAGCGTCATACTGATAAGGATGAAATTAGAGCTAGCTACTTCTTTCGTATCAGCCTATAATTTCGCCGTTCAGGGAGGATGTCGGTTTTACCGACATCCTCTATTTTTTTCTGTACATTTCGCTTTTAAGAGAATCGATGATGACAATCAACAAGTACTATGTTTTGGTTCCACAGGCTTTGGAACAGTCAACACATAAGGACAGTGACGTTGCATCTGACATGGAAGCTCAGCGCCAACAAATGGTGAAAGAAGCACAGCAACAAGGCGGTTTGTAATTCAAACCTCGCTTACACTGATAACGAGAAAAGCACCATAGGGTGCTTTTCTTATTTAACCAATCCATAAAGTTATGCTCGTTCTAGAATGAGAAACGGATCCCCGCTTGGTAACTGGTTTGTGAAGTATCTTGAAACTTGTTATGTCCAATATTCAGTTCAACCGCCAATATTGGACCAAACATGATCTGGTTACTCAGTTGGTAGTCATCCATAATTTCACCCGCTAAACGAGTGAAACGCGCTCTAGGTATCAACTTGTAGAAAGGCAATACCTGCAAGTTCACACCGACTTCACCACTCGCGCCACCTTCATTGAATTCACGAACGAATTGATCTGTCTCGCGTGAAACTTCAACTTTGTTATAACCCAAGGCTCCATAAATGGAGTGGTTACCAAAATATTGATAAAGCCCGATCCCCCCGAAGCTATTTTCAATTTCTAGCTCACCGGAATACATACCGCTGAGCTCTGCTTTAAAAAAGACGGGAATACGTGGGGTTGAAAAGCTAGCGTTAAAATAAACCCCGTATAACTGCGCAGTATCCATATTGGAATAAGGCGCACCGATGTACTGGGTTAAATCATCACTATCAATATCCGCAAACTGCATTCCACCCGCTACGTAGGTGTAATGACTGTATGAAGGTGCTGCATTCGCAGCTAAAGGCAGAATCAAAGCCAGAGCAGCCAACAACGACGTCCTTTTCATTTTATTATCCTATGGTTTTGTTTTCTTGGTTAAAATTTAACCACTTAAATCGCATATTTCAACAAGAGAAGCCGTATCATTATTTAATCTGTCACAAGCAAATCCATGCCAATGTTTTTCCAATCTTGTAATTCTTGACGGAAATGTCGTTGTTGTTTAGGCGAACTGATACGTAAAATTTCGATCAGATATCGTTGAGCTAACTCGCGGTTATACGTCAGTTTGGCCTTCAATATCGGGCTATAGTAATGTTCGGAATTAAGCAGTAATTGTTCAAGATGAGCTTGGAATTGCTCGGGCTGGTGGCGCTTATCAAACAACGATTGAATCTGCTCACGAAAAATGACTTGAACCACCATCCAGTCACTGATGGTCGATTGAATATTAAGGCTCCACTCTTTAACTAACGTTTTCTGCTCAGGAGTCAGTGTTCCCAACCACTGTTCTAAATCTTCCTCCACCTGCTCTTGATAAAACTGACGAAGCTCGGGTTCATCCATCGCACGGTACTTCTTTGCAAATTTTTCATGGCGTTTGAGAACCGCTTCCATGAATTGTTCGGTTTGGTCGGCGTTTAATGTCCCTGCTATCACGGTAACATCAGGCAGGACACGGCGAACCAAGCGTTCATAGTGTGTTCGTGCGCGATCCTGATACAAAGCGATCTGTTCTACGGTCATATCACGCAACGGTAACATCAACAATTCATTGAGTTGCTCAACATATAACGGCAATTCTTCGGTGCGATGCCATTGTAAAAGATTGGGCATAGCTTGTTCGATGAATGCAGTTTGCTCATCGTTAAGATCGACATAGTCTTCCGCAAACTCAATCACAAACCAATCCAGATTGTGGTAGACGAATTTAGTACCACACCCAACTAACACGCTACAAAGTAAGATCAAGCGAAGCCATTTCGACATAGGAAGTCCTTTCCAAATTACTCTTTAGGTTCTACGCAATAACCGTGGCTATCGTTCAAAACGAAATCAAGAGACTTAAAAAAGAATGGCTTAAGCCAGAAAAGAAAGAAAGCTGACTTTCGTCAGCTTTCGGGTTTATTTTGAGAGAACCCACAATCTGGCAACATTTTCTGCCAAATCAGCAAGGTTAAAATCGGACTCTTTCAGAGCATCTTCTAATGTCATTGCCCGAGGAACCGCAGCAAAGACCGCATCAATTCCACATTGATAAACAGCTTGATAGTTGTCACCAGTACAGCCTGAGAGAGCAATCACAGGAACATCAAACCGTTTCGCCACTTTCGCTACTCCCATTGGCGTTTTACCATGTACGGTTTGGCTATCAATCCGCCCTTCACCAGTGATCACCAAATCAGCATCACTCACTTGGTGAGCCAGTTGTACTGTATCTAGCACAATCTCGATGCCGGGGCGCAAAGTGGCGTGAGTATAAGCCAGTAAAGCCGCCCCCATCCCACCAGCCGCCCCTGCTCCCGCATTTTTCATCACCGCTTTGCCGGTCACTTTCTCCGTGAGTAAACCAAACTGCTGCAAGGCACCATCAAGTAATAGAACATCATCCGGTGTTGCGCCTTTTTGAGGACCAAACACCGCAGATGCGCCTTTATCACCACACAGCGGGTTGTTCACATCACACGCCACCAATAAATCGCAATGTTGTAGGCGTGAGTCGAAATCATGCAGATCAATATTAGCGAGTTCACGTAAACCACCACCTGTAAGCTGGATCGGCTCACCCTCTGCGTTGCTAAAACGTGCACCTAATGCTGCAAGCATACCCACACCACCAT